>JBDLUG010000014.1:0-17579 GCA_039805405.1 Bacteroidota bacterium | reverse complement strand
ATCTCCGGACCCTGCGTCATTGAATCCCTCGACACCGCGCTGCGCGTGGCCGACCACCTCGCCGGTGTGCGCGAGCGCCTTCCGCTGAGTGAAGTGATTTACAAATCCAGCTTTCAGAAGGACAACCGCAGCTCCGTCGACTACTACATGGGGCCGGGATTGGACGAGGGCCTTGCGATTTTGGCTGAGGTGAAGCGCCAGTACGGATTCCGTCTCTTGACCGACATTCACTACCCTGACCAGGCCAAACCGGTGGCTGAGGTGGTGGACATATTGCAGATTCCGGCCTACCTCTGCATGCAGACCACGCTGGTGGTTGAGGCGGCGCGTACCGGACGCACCATCAACCTCAAGCACGGACAAATGGTGGCTCCGAGCACCATGGCCAAAGTCTGCGCCAAGGTTGAGTCGACGGGCAACCGCGACATCATCTTGACCGAGCGCGGCTACACCTTTGGCTACAACGACCTCGTGGTTGATCCGCGCGCGTTCTATGAACTCAAGCAGACCGGCTACCCGGTGGTCTTTGACGCCACCCACTCGATTCGCAAGTACGGAATCCCCTCGGCCGACCCCAACGGAGGCGCCCGCCAGTACCTCGAAACCCTAGCCCGCGCGGCCGTGGCCACCGGCATCGACGGCCTCTTTTTGGAAGCCCACCCCTGCCCGTCTGAGGCATTGTGCGACGCTGCCAGCCAGCTCTCCCTTGAGGAACTCGAGCCGATGCTCGAGCGCTTGCTCAAGATTGACGCGGTGGTGAAGGGTTTCTAGTAACTAGCAACTAGTTACGTCGCATTGGACCCCCGTAATCCCGATAGATGAAGCCCTTCGCCCTCCCCGTCGCCTACCACCTCGAGGCACCGGTCATTCAGGGCCCGGAATTCGCGCCATTTCTTGGCGGATCGGCACTGAAGCGCCCCGAGACATGGAACCACGGGCTTTACCGCGACGACCAAGGCGACCATGTGAGCGCGCGCAACCCCCACTTAAGCGAACTCAGTGTGCTTTATTCCGCCTGGAAGAACCACCCCGAGTGGACCCACTACGGAATCGCCCACTACCGCCGGTTTTTTGTAGCCCGGCCCACGTGGATCCAGCGTTGGATGGTGCAGCCAGAGTTCCGCCACTGGGACGAGCTCGCCCGTTGGACTCCCGAATTCGCCCTAAAACCTGAAGACCTTTGCGGCGCCGAACTCATGGTGAGCACCACCCGAACCTACCGTGAATCGCTGCGCGCAGACTACCTGCGCTGGCACGAAGCTCGCGACCTGGAGGTGCTTGAGCAGGCCATGGAACGCCATCACCCCGGGCTGAGCAGAGACTGGAACCGATTTCTCGATACCAGCCACGACCTGACGCCATTTAACATGCTTTTTGGGGCCCGAAACGACGTTGACCGCTACTGCGCGTGGCTGTTCCCGATGCTGCTTGAGGTGGACCGCGAACTGGGTCAGCGCACTGACGGCTATGCGGCCCGTCACGCCAGCTTTTTAGCGGAGCGCCTCTTTAGCTTTTACCTGCACCACGAGCGGATTGTGGTGCGCCGCCTTCCGGTGGTACAGTTCGGCCAGAAAAGCGCCAACCGCTTCCCCCTTGTGCACGGAACCTACGACTGGCTGAAGCGACGGTAAAGCACGGCTGAAACCAAGAGCAGTGCGAATTCAGCCATGAGCCAGGCGGTGGATGCTCCGACCGCCCCGTGGGCTGAAGTCCACATGAAATTGCCCCATACCGACAATCCCAGAGCCAAAAACACGGGGAGGTAAAGCCAGCGCTCGCGGTGCAGCGCTGCCAAGCCCTGAATGCCCACGACGTTGCTGAGGCCTACGCAGAGCGGAATCCATGCCATCCAGCGCAAACTTGCGCTCGCGGGGGCGAACTCGGTTCCGTAGTAGACCCTCACGATCACTTCAGAACCTAAAAAAAGGCCAAGTCCGATGGCCAGGCCTAAGGCTCCGACCGCGACCAGCGCACTTCGGTGTACGGCGCCCACTGCATCTGGCCCCGCGGCTGCAAGTCGGTCTCTGAAGAGTACGGACCCTACGGCTCCGATAAAAATGCTGTTGAGGGCCACGACCAACTTGCTCGATGCGGTAAAGTACCCAAGCTCCTCAGGGGTACTCACGGCCTCTACAACCAGAATGTTGGCAGTGGTATAGCCAAGTGAGAGCAGTGTGATGCCAAAAAAAGGCAGTCCCTCAAGTGCGCGTTGGCGCACAGTCGACCAGGGCGCCGAGGATAGACCTGTCCAGCCCGCTTGGGCGCGAAGCCAGCGATGGGATCGCAGGGCCACCCATGTGGAACCCAGAGCCATGCCCAGAGGGTAGGTCAGCACGCCAAAGCGGCCCCAAAGGGCTGCACCTGCTACGACCGCCGCCAAAACCAGGCGACCTTCGAGCTGAACCCGGGCTGCGCGCGATGCCTGTCCGGCTGCAAAAAAGGCATAGTTGGGGTATCGGGCGTTGGCGAGCGAGTCCACGCTGAGAAGTAGCATCACGGCAAGAACTTCAAGACCTGGTGCCGCCCCCAAGGCTACCCACAGTGCCACCCAGAGCAGTCCTAGACCCAGTACGGTGACCGCGAGGCGGAGGCGCAGAAGACTGGCTACGGTACTTCCCCAATCGTCTGCGCGGGCAGAAGCCTGAGCCAATTTTCGGGTTCCAGACCACTCAAGGCCAAATCCAGACGCCGCATTCACCAACGCGAATGCGCTTACAAACCAAAAAAGGCGTCCGAACTCGAGCAATCCGAGCCACCCCGCAACCAGCGGAAGCAGCAGCAACGGCACCACATACTGCAGGCCCTGCACTGCCGCCACACGTGCGATTCGAATCGAAGTATTCACTTCGTGAATTTAGCGGTTAAGGACGCCGCGGCGCACAAATACAAAGTTGGCGTGGCGGTACACGTTGGCAAACGGGTCCAATGGGTCGCGCCGCGACCATCCGCCAGGGACGAGCTGGTAGACGTCGTAGTCGGGAATCAGCTGGGCCAGCGCGTACAGCGAAGTGCCGCGCAGCAGGTGGTGCATGTTGAATTCAAGCTGAACCATGGCCGGCTGAAACTCCCGAAGGACGCGTTCGGCTCCCTTCAGCACCTCAAGCTCGTAGCCCTCTGTGTCAATTTTAATAAAATCCACGCGGGTAAGGTTATGCTGGGCGGCAAATTCATCGAGCGAAACAACTTGAACCTTAATCGAAGCCTGGTTATCCACGTACGAAATCGCATTGACTTCTTTGCTAAATGAGGCGAGCTCTGATGACTCCGGATTGTAAAAAAGATCAAGGCTGCCGCTCTGGGCTCCGACTCCCAGCGGAATCACCACTGCTCGCGATCCAAACGGCCTCAGCCGACGGTCCAGATCCATGACCACGTGCGGCTGGGGTTCAAAACAGTAGACGGTGGCCCCGGTATGCTCGAGCACGCCGTGCGCGTAGTCCCCCACGTTCGCCCCTACGTCAATAACCACCTGAATGTCGAGTGAGGGCAGCACCTCCTCGATGAGCCACGCTTCACCGCGTCCCGACCAATCTTGGTAGCCGCGGGCTCGCAGGGTTGCCTTGAGTAGGGCGTCGTTGAGTCCCGCCCATCTCGGACGACTCAAAACACGAGCAAACGCCGCAGAGGCAATGTCAATTAAAGCTTTCATTCGCACAAATTCGATGAACGGAACCCAAACGAAGGTACGGGTACTCTGGGCTATTGGTCACCACGTCGCGCTCGCGCGCGGTACCGGCGGTAGCCCAAACCTGCTCCTGCTGCGAGTAGCGCGGTAAGGCCTCCGTCGAGCGGAACCCCTGGCGGGGGCGGCACGTCCATCGCGCCTTGCGGCACGTAGGGATGCTCCACCAACTCAAACATGTCGTTAAAGGCCTCCTGAAAGGGATCCTCTACCTGGGCGCGCACGCCGAAGGTGGCAGCCGCGAAGGCCGCTGCAAGTAGTGTAGGCTTCATTAGTGGGCTACGACTACAAGGTGGGCACTGCGCCCCAAGGGGCCAGTGGTGACGACGAGGTAGGTTCCTGAAGGGGTTGCGAACTCAAAATTCCGCGCATCAGAACCGATGAACCCTTCAAAACAGAGCGTTCCGAACTGGGAATACACCTGGACTTCGCGGTCGGTGTGCGATGGGCTCACCGTCCAGCGTCCGTGATCGTGCATCACCCAGTCTGAATCCGCGACGGCCTCTACGGCGAACTCAGGTACGTCCATCGCGACAGCGGGCACAACCCAGATTGAGAAGCGTGGCGCCTCTGAATTCCAACCCGAATGCACGAAGTGGTACGGGGAACCGCTTAGGTCGGTCACCGTTTGGTTGAGGCGGTCTTCAAGCAGCACGCGGTAGGCGTCGCCCGACACCACCTGATCAAGATCCAGTCGGTAGCGCTCGCCCAACTGACCCTTGACCTCGAGGTCCAAGCATTGGGTCTGGTTGAGGTCCAGCGCGTTCACGGCCATGTACTGGTCGCCGTCGACAACGGCGATGCTGGGCTTGTGCAGCCCATTGGGCAGCTTCCATGCGTCAAATTCACCGTCAAACCCAGGGCTGGCCGTGGCTTGGTGCAGCACCCATGCCCAGTCTTTGGGGCCACCCACAGCCAGATCGGTCAGGGTAAGGTGCAGGTTGTCGGGGGCGTTTTTGTGAAAGGCTGCAGGAACCGACACGGTTCCGTGCGCCGCCATGTTGGTCGCCACGACCGCATTGGGCTGCGTCGTTTGAACCCAAAAAGCCTGAAGGGGCGCCACCACGCCCGCCGTCGCGAGCGTCGAACCCGAGGGCGGCGGAAGGATTCCGTTCACGTAGTAGCGGTAGGCGGCCGACGCCGGATCCCAGATGTACACGGCATTGTTTACGTTTTGGCCCGGATTCGAGGTAATGACGCTGTGCCAATCCAGCCCGCAGGTGTAGGGGTTTCCGACTAAATTCCATCCGGAACCGGATCCGCCCGCCGCAACGGTCGCGCTGTAGCCCAAATTGAAGGTGTGCGCGGTGTTGGGGGTTCCGGTGACCGAAAAAAGGCCCGCCGCCGTGGCAAACCCGCCAACGGCGTTTAGTTCTCCAAAGTAGCCAAGGCCGGGATTCGTGAGGTTGGGACTGGACACGTAGTTGCCCAAGGTGGCGTCGTAGGCAAAAAGTGCCGCTGAATTGCCCGAAGTCGTGGTAAATCCCGTAGTCATACTCGACGCCAGCGCGTGGTACCCAACGCCCTTCATGTACTGGTTCTGAACTACTTGACCCGCGCCCTGTACGAGTCCGTCGACCTTGAGCTGCGCGTAGGTACCCTCAGAAGCCGCAAGAGTGAGCGTTCCGTCGTGTGCAAACGCCCCCAACACGTGAAGGTCGCTGCCGCCCAGCGTCACACTCGCCCCTGTGGCGATGCTGAGGTTGTTGAGTTCGAGGTCGTATGCGGCGCGAAACCACAAATCATGCTTGTTACTCTGGTTGATACTTGCATAACCGCTGTAGGTGCACACCCCACCGGCATGTACGTCTTGATTGACATCGGTACGCATCCAACCTTGGCCCGCCGCGGCGACCTCAGAGGTCGTTAGGTGCAGCGTGTAGCTCTGCCCCGCGGTAAGCGGTACCGAAGTGGTCAGCCCGACTACATCGGTCAGCCCCCCGCCAAGGGTTGCAAAGTTTTGGGTGGCGAGCACAGGCAAACTGGTTGGCGGGTAGGTCACCGTGCCGCTGTAGACGGTCAGTGTAAACGTTTTACCCGCTTGCATCGTCGCTGTCGAAACCACCGAAATCCATCCCAGCTTGCCGTTGTAGGCCGCCGTAAAACTCTGTGCCGGTTGCAGACTGTAGTCCACCACGGCCGAATTCGCGTCAAACACATTAAGCGCTTC
This sequence comes from Bacteroidota bacterium, assembly GCA_039805405.1. Lineage (GTDB taxonomy): Bacteria > Bacteroidota > Bacteroidia > Flavobacteriales > Schleiferiaceae > TMED14. Next base: position 11,727 of record JBDLUG010000014.1, on the reverse strand, counting down.
AAACGTCACCGAACCCGACGACACCACCACCGAATTGGCTGCGGCAAACAAAGGTTCAGTAGGGCTCCACGTCGTACCGTTAAACGTATAGGTCGTTTGGGCCGTAGCGCGCGACGCGGCAGCCCACAGGGCGACCGCGAAGCAGAAGTAGGTAAGAGGGCGGGGAGTCATAATTGCTAGGGTGCCCGCAATTGTTCTTGGGCACAACTAAGGTGCCCCCGAACCCCTACTGAAAATATTGATTTTCAGACCGATAATAACTGATTTCAGGTTCTTTTTATGCCATTCTCGCTTTTTTAAAGCCTAAGTTTGAATCATTAAACCCCGCTACCATGGACTTAAGGGTAGCAATCCTCTTACTGCTCGCACTCAACGCCTTAGGCCTGTGCATGCACCTTGTGGCCCTTCGCCGCCAACGCCTCCTGCGCTACGTTTCGCGCGGAATGAACAAAAGCGTCGCCGCACTGTGCCTGTCGGGCACGGCACTCTATGTGCAGGTCGCCCTTCAGGGCTCTGGGTCACGCGACGGAATCCGTTTGGCCCTGCTCGCAGTCTACCCTGTGGTACTCACCCTGCTCTTTCGCACGAGGCTCAAAGACCGCTGGCTGCTGCCGCTCACCCTGAGCGTTGCGGGCCTCGGACTACTCGCAGTGCTCGGCACCGAGATCCTTGGGCCGAACTTCACCACTGCATACAGCCTTGGACTTGGCGGATTCGCCCAACCCGGAGTACTCGGCGCACTCCACGGGATCTACATCCTCGCAGTACTTGCCCTGCTCATCTGGCGCAAAATTTCGTGGAACGCCAAGTACGAACCGCACATCGCACAGAGCCTGCAGTGGCAGTTTCTCGTGCTCATCAACGCTTTTGTGCGCACGACCGCGACCGCCCTGATTATCGCCCTTGATCCACCGACGGCGAGCGCGTGGATCTCCAACATCGGTATTCTCGTGCTCGCCAGTTTTGCGGTCGACCTTGCCGTGCTCTTTACCTACGGAACCAACCGTTCGGTCTTCTTCTTGAGCGAGCACGGAATCGCCCTTACCCACCGCTGGAACCCTGAAATCGAGCGCATCATGTGCCACCTCGAGCGGCCCGAAGCATTCAGCAATACGCGCTACTCACTCAACGACGCCGGAACCGAACTCGGCCTTCGCAACCTCGACGTGACCACCACCATTCACCGCGACTTGGGCGTTACCTTTAAGCAGCTCCTCTTTCACATTCGGTATGCCCACTACAGGGCCTTGACCCAATCGCATCCCGAACGCAGTAAAATCGAGCGCCTGCACCAAAGCGGGTTTAAGTCCTACGCGAGCTTTCACCTCGCGCACAAGGCCAATCCCTAACGTTTTACCGCGGCCCAAAGGGCCAATCCAAGCACGCCTGTATGCGTGAATTCACGGTATTGATATTTTTAATAGTTTATTTTTTGTATTTTATAGCTATTTTTATATAATTTATACATATTTTTAATCATTTTTGGCATGTATTTAGGGTAGTTTCGAGTTATGCTTCAGCTCGGAATTACCCTGTTCCTTCTTTTGAGTGTCGCGGCGATCGTTCGCACCCTGCGCATCATGCGCTTGGGCAACGCCCTGCAACTCTCTGCACTGCTATTTAAGGTAACCCTCAACTTCACGGGTGCCGCGCTCATGCTCGTCACGGGAGCTGAACTGCCCACCGCCTACCGTGCCCTTGCCCTCACTTTGGTGTTCTTTCAGTTTCTGAATCCGGTAGCGCTCACGATTTACTTCACTCCGCCCAAGGCCTCGCACCTGCCGTTGGCCCTCAGTATCATTTTTGCCGGACTCATGATGCCCCTGCTGCTGTGGTACGGCCTCATCGAGCTTGAATGGGTCGCGAGCCACCCGATTCCGGTGTCGCTCTTTGAATTCGACGCCACTCGGCCGGGCGAATTCGGCACTTGGTCGATCCTGTATAAAGTCTTTACGCCGGCCATCCTCGCCACGCTCATCTACCAGCAAATTACCCAGTACTGGGTTCGGGAGCGCGGATTCCTTCGCGCCAAACTCTGGGAAGTATTTTACCTTTCAAGCGGCCTTGTGCGCGCGATCACTCTCGTTGTGCTTCTCGCCTACGCTCAGGGCAACTTTGAAACCCTCTACAGCCTTCTCAGCATCGTTATCGCCATCAGCCTCTTGCTTGACACCGGAATCATTCTGGTCTTTGCCTCGAGCCGCCCCGTGCAGTTCTATCGCGACCACGGCCTTCACTTGGCCGGAACCTGGTCTCCCGAGCTCGAACGCATCGTCACCGAAGCCAGCCGCCCCGAGCACCTGATCAATTCAAAGTTTCAGCTCGCCGCACTTGCCCACGCCTCAAACATTCCGTCGTACCGGGTCACTCAAATCGTCAGCCAGGGACTCGGAATCCACATTAAAGAGCTGATCAACCACTTTCGCCTGCGCCGGTACGATGCCCTGGTTCTCGAGCGCCCCAATGAGCGCAAAAAGGCCCTGCTCGCCGAGTGCGGATTTAACAGCTACGCGACGTACTACGCGGCACGAAGAAAGTAGCTGGCAACTAGCTACAAGTAACCAGTTACTAGTAACTGGCTATAGGTAACCATCCTTGCGCGAACTTTTTCAGCAAAGCAGATTCGCCGGCCGCGCCAGCGCGTACTGTGCCAAACGCCGGTCACGCTAAAAGCAGCCCGTGTCGACTTGGTCCGGGCCGCCGTCGAGGGTCAGGGCCGGGGTCGGACTGGGGTCGACGCTGATGCACAACTGATCTACGGCCCAGCCAAAGTCTGGGATGAATGCGGTGCTTGCAAACAGCAGCCTGAACCGAAGCTTGGACTGCGTGGGCGCAAAGCGCAGGGTTGACTGACTGTAGCCGGTCCAGGTTCCGGACCAACCGCTGCGGCCGTCAAGGGCCAGCACGACGGGCGTAGTGCACCAGTCCTGGGCTCCGGGCGACTGAATGTTGCCCAGTTGGTGCCAGTTTTGGTCGTCGTAGCTGTACTGCATCATGCCGCCGTCAAGGCCTTGCTCGGCCTGCATGTTGTGGTAGAAGCTCAGGACGTAGTTCAGCGAGGTGTCGACGACAAAGGCCGGACAGTAGAGCGCATCGCGCGCGCCGTTGGGGTACTGAGCGGGTCCGGTGACGTAGGCTTTGGTTCCGTTGTACGCATTTTGCAGCGCGCCGTGGTTGGGCGTGGTGCGCGTCCAGAGGTCCGATGGTGTTGAGAACGATTCGGTGGGCCAATCGCTGGACTCAAAATCGGCACAGAATGGCGTTGACGCATTGACCGGTTCGGGGGCCACGCAGACCACTTTGAAGCACAGCGAATCCGAATTAAGCACCTGGTCGAGTTGCCCGTTGACGCGGTACACTGATACACAGGGGTTTAGGGTTCCTGCTGCGGTCACCGTACGGTAGTCGGGCAAGGTCACCCACATGGACTGGCCTTTGGTGATTCCGCCCGCGGGCAGGGTCACGGTTTGGGGCAGTGCGGTTCCGCCGAATCCGTGCACCACGAGGGCAAGGCTCAAGACGGGGCGTTCGGCATCGTTTTGCACCAAAACCTGCACGCGCGTGCTGTCTCCGGGCTCCAAGAGCGCCGTCTCAGGGCGGGCGCCCAAGATCGCGACCGAGTTTTGGGGCGGAGCCGAAACCTCGATGTCGTCGATGGCCCATATGTTGGTTCCAAAGACGCCGCTCTCGCTAAAGCGCACGCGCAGGTAAAGAGGCTGGCTGCGGTCTTCCCAGAACGTGAGCGGGAACGACGAAATAATGTAGGATCCGCCCGTGGACCCCGACCAGCCGGGGCCTGAGAGCGTGGTCACCGAGCTTGAGCCGTAGTTATAGGGGTACCAGTTTGCGCCGAGCGGCATAAAATCATAGAGCGGCATCCATGTGGTTCCCTCGAGGTACTCAATGCGGCCGCCGTTGCCGGGGGCAAAGTCGAAGCGGTGCTTGAACCGCAGCATCGTTCCATAGGTGGTGTCCAGCCCGACCAGTGCCGGAAAGCGCAGCACCTCGGTACTTGGCCCGTAGCCGTCCTGCGAACGGCCCAAGTGCCAGGCGTTTTGACCTGAGGCGGCCGAGATTCCGCGCTGGGATTGGCCAAATTCCCACATTTGCAGGCCAGTGGGCGGAACAAAAAATCCAAACTGGTCAAAATCGCATCCGTCCAGCGACAGAGGGCCAAACGGCACCCTGCGCGAAATCTGGACGTTGACCCCCTTGGACACGGTGTCGTTCGGGGCAAACGCGTCTGCGGAAAGGGTGGTGAATGCCAGGATCTCCATATCGCCCGGCGTATAAATCAGGTTGGTAGAGGGGATTACTACGGTGGCTTGGCCTCCGGCAGGCACATTGATCGCCGTCCCGGTATAGGATGCGGTTTGGGTCGGAGTGCATCGGTCGCGCAGAATGACCGTCACCGGAACATTGGGCTGCGCCACCTTTCCGAAGTTTCGAACCAAGACGCTGATTGGCGCGGGCGCTGAGGACTGCACCGCGACTCCGGGGGCTGTGATCGCGACTGCGCCGACGTCAGCCACAGGCCGGTCATAGATGAGCACATCGTCAATGGCCATGTTGATCTGGTCTGAAGTTCCCGAGGTCGACGCCTTGATGCGCAGGCGCACGCGCTGCCCGGCAAAGCTGTTGAGCGAAACCTGGTGCAGCTGCCAGTCGTCGGTTTCACTGTTTTGCACCGGACCCGTTCGCACGCTGTTGGTAATGAGCGTCCATTGGTTGGTGACATCTGAGAAAAACTCTACCGACAGCGAACCGCATCCTGCACCAAACATATGAAAGTTGAACGAAAGCATGGGCGTAACCGCCGTGCTCAAGTCAATGCATTGAGTTGATTCCCAGTATGCTGTGGCCGCATCGGTAATGGGCGACATAGAGCGTTCGACGTATAGGTAGTTGCCGCGGCCCCTGCGCGACCAGCGCGGGCCGGTTCCTTGCTTTGGCGTCAAATCCTTGCCGACATAAAACGACGCGGCGATGCTGCCGTTGGGCAACAACGCGGGCGGATTTGGCACCCAAATGCTCGACCCCATGGTTCCAGGATTCTGGGCGGTGCCTTGGCCCGCAACCCAACTCGGCCCGTCAAAGTTTTCATAGAACGGGAGCGTCAGCGCCGGCAAATTCACCAGCGTTACCGCCTCGCTGGTGTCGTTGGCCGCAGCCAAATCCCCAGGCAGCTCGGCCCACGCGCGCAGCTCGTAGGTGCCCACGACCGACACATTGGCTAAGTCGTTAAAATTCAGGTTGGCGATTCCGCCGTTCAGCCAGGTGACGGCCAGCGTGTCGCGCTGAACGGTGGTGAGTCCGGTCGCGACATTGGTGACCGAGAACGCCATGGGCAGCGACGACGGAACCTGCCACCCGCGGTTGGCCACGCGCACCGATACGGTCTCGAATCCCGACGACGAGCACTGAATACTTTTGGGTTCAAGCACCGCAAGCACGTTGACGTCGTGGGCCGGCTGGTCAAAGAAGCTCAGGTCGTCAATGGCCATATCACCGTGGGGAAAGCTCGTGGAATTTGCCTTTTGTGCCACAAACCGCACCCTGATGAACTTGTTGAGGTAGGGCTGCAGGTTGAGAATGGCTGAATTCCACACTTCGGTCGCCGTTGCGTGGGTCGCTCCGGGCAGCAGTGCGGCGCCGAATACGCCGCTACTGGGCCCAAAGCCCGTCCCGGTATCGATGTCAACCCGCAGGTACCCCATGTGGGCCCCGAATTTGTGGTAGTAGAATTCCAGCGCCGCGTGGTTGAGGTTGTCGAGCTTGATGCAGGGTGTCGTAAAGGTGCTCAGGTCGTTCAGAATGCCCTGTGACGCCTCAGAATACAGGTAGTTGCCCGTACCCGTCGTGTGGTCGACCAGGGGACCTGAACCGATTGTTGGAGCCGGCCCTTGCCGCACAGACCACGCGAAGCCTGGCGTGCTTGGGTTGGGTGTCACCTCATAATTGCGTCCGGCGGGCGGATTCCCCAGCGGAAACTGACCACGGTGGGCCACCCCAGATAGGCCGGGGCCTGATCCAGGCGTCCAGAGGAGGCCGTCAAAATTCTCGGTGTACGGAAGCGTCATCACCGTAAACGGCTGCGACATGGGATCGGTCGAGCCGCACATCGCCGGGGGCGCAAAGGCGCGTGTGAACGAATAAAAGGTTCCGGGTGCCACCGGATCGCGAACCGTGTTGCTGGCGCAGTCCTTCACCTCGACCCAGTAGTCGACCGAGTCGCCCACGTTGGGGGTTGCGAGAATTGCGATGAACTCTGACGAGTCGGGGCAGCTGCCCGTGGGCGGCACCGCCAGGGTGGTCCAGGCCCCACCATTGAGTCGGTAGTGCACATACGACGTGTCGACGCCCGAATTGGTGGCCGGCAGGGGGTCGGTGCCGCGAAACTGTACTGTCGAGGTCGGCGTGTAGCGCGTTCCTTCGGGCTTTTTGCCGGCCGCATGGGTCCAGCGAATGGTGGGCGGCATGAGTTCGACGCTCGAACCCGTCACCGTCAGGTTGTCGACCCACCAGCCGGCGGGGTAGGCCAATGTGTAGGTGCGGTACTGCAGCGCAAAGCGCACCAGGACGTGGCTGTAGCCGTTGCCATTGCCGTTCGGACCGTAGCCCACCAGCGACGAAATGTCAAAGGTCTCGTGGGCCCACCATGAACTGTTGGGGGCCACGCCGACTCCCCCCAGGGTCGGGCCACCCCAGTAGGGCGTTTTATTCTGAGCGTTGTACGTCACCTCGTTCACGTAGCCCATCTGCCCAAACATGGTCGAAGCGCCCCGGTACTGCGCGGCGCCCAGGTTGTACCAGGTCTGGCCGCTGTCGCGCGACACGCTGATGTAGCCGCGCTGGCCGAAGTGCACTTTGGCGATGTGGTCAAACGAGAGCCAGACAAAGGGCATTCCGACGGTCGAAAAAGCAATCGTTTTGAACGAAACCGTGTCGCCCGGCACCACCTTGGCGTGGTAGCTCTTTGGCGCGCTCACCGAGAGGGCGGCCGTATCGTTCCAGTACGGAACCGGACCCGTAAGCGTGTGGTAGTTCACCACGCTGTGGGGCGGACTGTCAAAGTCCTCGTAGTACAGCGTAGTTTGGGCTGAAGCCCCAAGCGCAGCAGCCGCAACAGCCCAAACGCTCAAAAACAGCTTTCTCATAACTTCACTAAGGGCGTTTGTACCTGGGCTGACGGCGACAAGGCGACCACCCAGTAGGTTCCGCGGGCAAGGCCGCCCACAAAGAGCACGGTGCTGCCTCCCTGCACGGGTTCGGCGCGCAGCACCCGCTGCCCGAGCACGTTAATGACTTCAACATGGGCCCCGGGCGGAATCCCCGACACCGCCACCTCGTCGGTGGCCGGATTGGGCCGCAGCTCGAGCTTGGGCAGGCGCCCCTCGGGCAGGTCGACGGTACTCGCCATGACCAGGGTGTCAAAGTCAGAGCACAACCCGTATCGCGTCTCGAGCACCAGCGTAGCTGCCGTACCTGTTACAAACGCTTGAACCGTATCGCCCACTGATGGAGTGCTCAGGTAGCCCCCGGTCAGCGTCCAGTGCGACGTGTGGGCCGGGACCCCCACCAGCGACGTGTCTGTCCACGAGCTGTAGAACGTGTGCGGACCCGTCACCGACACCGACGGCGGGCAGTTGGGCACTCCAGGGCAGCGAATCACTGCGGGACTCGGGCAGTTCACCACCTGAACCAGTCCAATGGTGTCGATCGTCGACGTCACGTCGCACGAAAAGGTCGAAATGCTCGCGTCCAAAATCCCCGAACGCAGCACGTAGGCGCCCCCCACCGGTGCCCCGTGGAACACTAGCTCGACCGTGTTGCCCGTCCCCCCGGTACAAATCAAGTCGGCGCGCTTAATGGGCACCTGGGCACCCTGGCTGTTGATCAGCTGAAAATCGCTGGCGCTCACCGTTCCGCAGGCCAGCATTTGGGCCGTAACAAAGCTCAGCGACGTGTCGCCGCAGGGCATCAGCTTGGCGGGTACACTTTGCGGAACCGAGGTCCAACCCGGCTGGGTCGCCTGCAGGGTAATCGGCGACGATCCCGCCGCCGGAGCGCACTGGGTCGACACCGCCACGATTAGGGTGCGCAGCGAGGACCCCATTCGCACCCATCGGTTTTTGCTCGGAATCCATCGGTAGTCTATTGCGCGGATCGCGAGGATGTTGGACTGCGCGCCCACGGGCGTCACGGTCACGATCCCCGTGCGGGGGTCAATGCCCAACTGCGTCCCGGGCGCTGTGGCCAATGGCTGTAAAAAGTTGGTGGATGCCGTGTATTCTGACAGGATATAGACGCCGTTGAGCATCTCTTGGCGCCCCGGCACCAGCTCGTAGCGCACGCTGTCGCCTTCGGGATCAAAGCCGCCAAGGGGCATGGTCGCTTGCATTCCCGAGCAGACAAAGGCCGCCGAGTTGCCCTCTAATTGGGCCGAGCTCGAATAGGTATTGGGCACCGAGGTATTCAGCTCAGCCTCGAGCATCAATCCCTGAGCCAGGGGATTCGACAGCCCCGATATATTTTGAATGAAGCAGCAGCTTGACCACTGAATGCGCACGTCGGCGCAGCCCTGAGGAATGATCACCAATGATTCAAACACGCTTACTAGGGGCTGAAACGGCGCAGACGTATTGGGCACGCACTTGAACAGGTTTGCCGAGGTGTCCACATATTCAGGTTGCGCCAGGTACAGGTTCACGTTCATGGTCGTAAAACTGCAACCCACCGACGAAATCTTTACCGACTGAAAGGTGCCGTAGTTCAGGTTCCCCTGCTCGCGCACCAGAACCAGTCGAACTCGGTACTGGTTGGCCACGCCCGTCGTTGCCCCGGTGTATTCGTAGGATATCCACCCTCCGACCGTATGACTCGCAAAGGCCGCGCCACTGCCCAATAGGGTCAGCGCCAGCGCCAGGGCTCTCAGCCCAATTTTCCCGATTTCTCGCATCTTAACACGTAGTAAATTCCTCAAAAATAGGAATTTTGCGAATAGTAGTGCGAACGGCAGCATCAGCACGAGCAGAACATAGCAGACTGCAGGGATATTCGGCAACGCTCTCGTACCGCATAAAAAAAGCGGGCCGAAACCCGCTTTTCACTCCCTGCACATGCTTGGGGGTTAGTAGAGGTCCACGTACCTGTCGTGGACGCCCACTTTTACTTGAAATTTGGTGGAAGCCTCGATCAAGCTGCTGGACACGGCCGACGCCATGACGTTGGGGCTGCTTCCGCAGTTGCCCACTACCACTTAGCGAGTAACCCCAGTAACTAGTGACTAGCAACTGGTTTATCCGGTTATGTCCGGATTTTACACTGCACACTAGTCGCCTCAGGTGGATTTAGTCCGGATTTCTCGGCTGTTCTGAATCGCTAAGTAGCTCTTCGATAGATTTGGACATCCTCGACTTCATTTAAAATGTACGGGCCAAGTATTGGACTTAACGATTGGCGTGTAACCAATTCAATTCGGCGTCCAAGAATTTGCTCAAGCAGCACCGACAACTCAAAAAAGTTATCGAATGTTGTCTTGCGGGGATCAAAGTCCACCAATAAATCCAGGTCGCTCTCTGGATTTTGGGTCACCAATGAGCCAAACCGCCCCACTCGACATCGAGCGCAGCAAAGCCACGAGCACAATCAATGTACCTAGTTACTAGTAACTAGCAACCTTACTCCCAGGGTGTATTCTCGCCGCCCTTCTTTCCAAAATTCACCACCAACAGGCTCGCGCCCAGATAGGCACAAGACGACCAAATGGTGCGGGGCTTACGTGACTAGCAACTAGTATCTAGTTACCGCACCAAAGTGCGCGCGAAATCCCCGACCTTTGCCTCAGAATCTCCTCAAAACCGCGCGCGCAGCGCCCCCTATTCACCCTAGCCCAAAACTCGGTGTACTTTAGCGATACCAATCAAACCAATCAATCCTTGAACTTCCTGTTCGGATGCTTTTTGCTGCGCTATACGGACCTCTTGACGCTGTCAAATCGAGGGGATTTCGCCGCATTTAGCGTGATTGGGCAACAAACCCTTAAGGTACCTTTGCAACTGTGATTACCTGGGTTGTCCTTGCCGCCGTGTTCCTTGCCGTAGTGGCCTTTACCCCCATGGGTATCGCATACGCTAAGCGCACCGGCAAGCTCGATAAGCCGTCGATGCGCAAAATCCACAAGGACCCTACCCCAAGCATCGGCGGACATATCTTCATCCCCGCTGCATTTATCGGTTGGTGGGTTCTAGTCCCTGAAATCGATGCTAAAGTCATTAGCCTTACGATTTCAGCAGCTATCCTATACTTTATCGGAATCATTGATGACGCGCGGAACCTTAGCCACCGCGTTAAGCTACCCTTTCAGGTAGCAGCAAGCACCTTGGTGATTTACACTTGGAACTTACTCCCCATGGATTTTGGCGGTGCCTTCGGTATACACCTAGTCCACAGCTGGTGGGGGTGGGTTCTTATGTTGGCGTTTTTTCAATTCACAATCAATGCCATCAACTATACCGACGGTGTAAATGGTCTTCTTGGAAGCTACACGCTAATTAGTTTCGGGTTCTTGGCTTGGTTCACTCAAGGGGGAATGTACCCCCACATGAGTCCCCTACTCCTTACCGTAGCGGCAGGAGTGCTCGGGTTTCTAATATTTAATTTTAGGAAGACGGCCCGCACCTTTATGGGCGACACGGGCTCTACGGTCATCGGCCTAATTGCAGCGTTGACGACCGCACGGTTTATTGGCAAGCAGTCGCAGCTAGAACTAACCAACGGAACCCTAATCCCTACCTTCTTTATGCTGGTCGCGGTGTTTTGGTACCCGCTTTTCGATTCACTGCAAGTATATGTTCGCCGATTGAGCCGGGGCAAAAGTCCATTTGTAGCAGATCGTTCACACGTGCATCACAAATTGTTGGCTGCGACCGACAAGAATCACCTTCTGGTAACTGTAATAATTTCAGGAGTTTTATTTCTAGTAATGGGCTTGCTTATTCTGACTCTATAGAACAGCCTGTAACCACAGTACTTATTCCCTGGTAATGACGATATAGTCGTCAATCACATTTAATACATGCACCTTGCTACAGTCCATTAAGCTGTCGCTAATGAAGTCCATGCTCCAGCACTCATTGGCCACTAGGGGCTGCATCAGTGGCTCTTTCACTTGCACCAGACGGCGTAAGCGTTTCTTACGAAGCTTAGCTAGCTTGAGCTTGGCATAGAGCCGCTAAGTCTTCTTGTGATTCCAGCCGTGTGTCTTGTAAAACACCTTAGCCATCATGTCCTGTCCATGAGCTGGATTCTCGTCGGCATGCGCACGCATTAGCTCAAGAGCTGGCTGGTCGTCCCGTTTGCGACGGTAGTAGTACATGCTTGGTGCAAGATTCATTAAGGCAAGGGCCCGACGAAGGCTGATGCTGAAGCGCACAAGTATCATCGTGACGAGCTCCCTCCGCTCGTCGGGCCCCAGCCTTTTTTTTCGATTACGTCCTTTAGGATCTCTTTGTCAAGGATTGTATCAGCAAGTAATCTCTTAAGACGGCTGTTTTCTAGCTCAAGGTCTTTTAAGCGCTTGACGTCGCTGGCTTCCATGCCGCCGTACTTCTGCTTCCACTTGTAGAAGGTCCCCTGGCTGATCCCAAGATCCCTCACGATGTCTTCGGCCTTACGACCACCCTCATGCTCCTTTATGGACTTGATGATTTGGCCCTCATTGAATCG
>JBDLUG010000013.1:0-17735 GCA_039805405.1 Bacteroidota bacterium | reverse complement strand
GCCCAAAATCCGCGCAGCGGATTGGGATTACCTGAGTAAGCACCCCCTAAGCGGTCCGCCGCGCGCCAGCGCGGCAATTTGGCCCTCTCTACTAAAAAAGCTAGTTAGAAATGATTGGATTCTATATTTTATACCACATCAAAGACCTTGAATACCTAAGGATTATGCAGAAATAATAATTCACTTAACGGTTAAATAACCCCAAATTGACGAGGTAATCCATAATCCTTTGCAAACCTCAATTTTTGCAATATGAATTGGCTCTCTTGGCGTGAAGAATCCAATAATACTGTATGTTTCTAACCACCAACGATTTCATCTATTCTTCTTTCGTCAATGTGGTTTAAATTTTTCAAATGTCTTTCCGTTAAATTTATATGCTCCGTTTTCATGAGTCCCAAGCCATAGGTCGCCATTATTGTCCTTGTAAATTGAATACACGGAAATATCTTTGTCATTATCCTTGACAGGAAAATGTTTTATTTGCCGTCCGTTATAACAATATACTCCTTTGTTGTATGTTGCCATCCATAAGTCATTGTTATCTTTTTCCATAGAGATAATAGCAACTAAATCACCGTCTTTCTTTCCATCTAAGCTACCTATTCCTTTTTCTTTTAAGTATTTGATTGTATCAACGTGTCCGTATACATTGAAGCGATGTAACGAGTTACTGAACCAAAACTTGCCATTACTGTCTTCAATAATTGAACGAATACCAAAACCTGTTTCGACATCAAAATCCATCTCATTTTCTGAAAGCCAAGTAAAAGTTTTTCCGTTAAACAGGCATACACCCAGTACCCCTGTACCAAACCAAACATTTCCTTCTCTGTCATTATATATGATGTAAACATCATAAGGACTATACCCCACATTGGGAAATTTTGTTAAATAGTCATCACCTTCTTTGGTTTCAGGAAATTTAAGTTGATGTAAATATTTGCCGTCATAACGATAAACCAACCCGGAATTCTGATTGCCCTTGAACCACAAGTCATCAGGTTCCAACTTCCATTCATTTTTCGAACTATTTGCAACGCTGACCTTGATGAAATTTTGCCCATCGAATTTGCTTATTTCTCCATCATTATTGATATAAATATTTCCTTGTTTGTCTTCCTTAATTTCATCAATTCTATTATTTTTTAAACCGTGTTTCGTAGTGTAATTTATCAACGTATTACCGTCATATTTATAAATTCCATCCTCCCAACTACCAAACCAATAAGTATTTTTATTGTCATGGTAAATCACCATAATATTACTTCCAAGTTCTCTTACGGTGTCGCCCTTTACATTAATTTCTTTTAGAAGGAAAGAATGGTTCTTTGAATAAGAAGTTTGGCTATTGCACAAAGTCAAAGTGGATAGAATGCTTAAAAATATGACTGTTGTTACGTTCATTTCTGTCTAACTATGTTGCGTACTGTTGGTCTTAGAATAGCCGTTAAATTGCATTTATGTATTCCCCTCCCCCTCAGTTGTAGTAACACCAAGTTAGGGATTCTCTCCTTTTTTGAGGTCACAGATTTACATCCCTCAATGGGACTACACCAATATTCCTCTAAAATGATGAAACCAAAAATGGTTCCATATTGAGGCAATCAAAAGGAGTCACCCTTTTCATTACTGATTAGACCTCCTCTCCAGAATGTCTACTAGGAAACCAAACCCAGGCCCCACGGCCTGGGTTTTTTCATTGGTAGCCGAGCCAAGCTCGCTTGAGCGAGGGGTTCCAATGAAAAAAACCGCGACGAAGTCGCGGGTTTGGTTTCCTAGTACGCACCCCCTAAGCGGTCCGCCGCGCGCCCGCGCGGCAATTTGGCCCCCGAAGCCAATGAAAAACCCCCGCGACTGCGTCGCGGGTTTTTTAATTCCGCGCCGTTTCGCACCTTGCAGCATGACTACCGACGAACGTATTGCCCGTATGACGCTGGCCTCGGTGCACCCACACTACCTCGCCAAACTAGAGCGCAAGGGGGTGAACCCCGACCTCTACCTCGAGGCCCTCGCCTGGCTCACCCAGTCGGGCCGCGAAACCATCCAAACCTGGATCGACGACCAATGGACGTTCGCTCAAATATTTGATTCCGCCCAGCTCAACCCCAACGCCGCGCTCATCAAGGGCGTGATTTGTGGTTGGCGAGTCGAAGAAATCGAAAATCCGCTCTCGCAAAAGGTGCGCTACCTCGACAAATTGGTCGACGAACTGGCAAAGGGGCGCGCGCTGGGCAAAGTGCTGCGTACGGCTTAGTCGGCAACTCAGCAATACGTACCCATAAATCATTGTGAGCTGGCCAATTCGGTGGCCCGGTTGTTCTTTGCGCCCGAATTCACAAAATCACTCATGAACTACCGAATTTTGGTCCTTGCCCTCGCGGCACCCGTGGCCCTACTCGCCCAATCGATTAAAAAAGAAACCGTTAGCTACAGCTACATCCAGCCACCACTCAACCACAGCGCAGACGGACAGCCGTTTCAAACAAATGTCAATGTAACCTACCGCGCTGAAATCGAGCGACTTGAAGCAGAATCGGAAGCTGAATACCAAGCAGCACTAGCGGCCTACCCGGCGCAAGAGGCTGCTGCAAAGGCCGCATACGACGAGCGCGTTGCCGCCTACGAAAAATCACTGGCTGAGTGGAACAGCAAGTCCCTCGCCGGCAAAATCATCGAAAAGCAGGTCCTCGAGAACAGCAAACCACTCCCTCCGTCGACCTACCAGGCTCCGTACCCACCCCAACGCACGAAACTCCAGCACCAAGCGCTGTTCGACGAGTCTGAACTCGCCCAGTCCTACGGTCGAATTGAAGGCCGCACTGAGGGCGCGGGCGGAATCCAGGTTCAAATCACACTTTACGGGTTCCAGAATGAGGTTCCGACCATCGAAACCAAGGAGTCTACCGTCTACAGTACCGCCACCAAGTCGTCAACCAAAGTGATTGAGTCCCAGTGGGTCATTAAATTCAAGCACCCGATTCACGTGAAAGCCACTTCAGCAGATGGCCGCGTACTAATCGACGCAATGGTGGACGGCAGCGACGCATTTCAAACGTTTAAAAGCGGATTGGTGAAGTCCAGCACCCCTGGAACCTATGCCCAGTACCACATTGACGCCCTGCAGAAATCCTCGGTGAGCGCCAACATGACTGCAGCTAAAATCTTGCTCAACAGCCAACTCGGAACCACGCTGCAGCCGCGCGTCACGACCGTATTTGTGCCGGAATCCAAAAAGGTAGACTACAGCGACCTCGCTGAATCAGCCATTTTGGCCCGCGAAGGCTACGAAAAGATGAGCAAAGACGCTGCCGCGGGCGAAGCCAAGCTCGCGCAGGCTATTGCGCTGTGGGCCAAGGCTATCGGTGAATTTGATTCCGAAGACAAAAACGCGCGGATCAACAAGAAAATTATTGCCGAACTCTACCTGAACGTACTTGAAGCAGAGGTTATTGCCCACCAATTCAGCGCCGCCCAAGAGCACTTGAGCCAAGCGCGCCGCCTCGACTTTGGCAAAAAAGAGCGCGATGCCCTTGACGGGCTCGCCATGCTTTTAAACGATTACGAAGCCCGGTACTAGTCCAAGGCGCGCCAACCGCGAATCAAGCACAAAGTGCGCCCTGAAGAGGGCGCATTTTTCATTTATAAATCAAATGCTTAATCGTTGATTCATAAATGAAACCCCCCAACCCTGAGGCGGACTTTTGTAGCAAATTCTTTGAATATGGCACGCATTACAGTTGCTCACGGGGACGGAATTGGTCCCGAAATCATGGACGCCACGCTGCGCATCCTCAAGGCCGCCGGAGCCGAACTCGAAATCGACGAAATTGAAGTGGGCGAAAAGCTCTACCTCTCGGGCAACAGCGCGGGAATTCACCCCGAATCGTGGGAAACCATTCGCCGCAACAAAGTATTTCTGAAGGCCCCCATCACGACGCCCCAGGGCGGCGGCTACAAAAGCCTCAACGTCAGCACGCGCAAGTTCCTCGGGCTCTTTGCCAACGTGCGCCCCTGCGTGAGCCTGCACCCCTACGTGACCACCAAGCACCCAATCATGGACGTGGTCATTGTGCGCGAAAACGAAGAAGACCTTTATGCCGGAATCGAGCACCAGCAGACCGACGAGGTCGTGCAGTGCCTCAAGCTGATCAGCCGTCCGGGCTGCGAGCGCATCGTGCGCTACGCCTTTGAATACGCCCGCACTCAGGGCCGCAAGAAGGTTACCTGCTTCACCAAAGACAACATCATGAAGCAGACCGACGGACTGTTTCACCAAGTTTTTGACGAAATCGCAGTCGAATACCCCGAAATCGAGAACGAGCACTGGATTGTCGACATCGGTGCCGCCAAACTCGCCGACACCCCCGAAGCCTTTGACGTCATCGTGATGCCCAACCTGTACGGCGACATTTTGTCGGACGTAGCCGCGCAAATCACCGGAAGCGTCGGACTCGCCGGATCCGCCAACATCGGCAGCGAGTGCGCCATGTTTGAAGCGATTCACGGTTCCGCCCCACGCCGCGCCGGCCAAAACGTCGCCAACCCCTCAGGGCTGCTGCACGGAGCCATTTTGATGCTCAACCACCTCGGCCAGTACAGCGTCGCGGAACGCGTCCACAACGCGTGGCTGAAGACCCTCGAGGACGGAACCCACACCTACGACATCTTCACCGAAGGCCTGAGCCGTGAGCAAGTCGGAACCCGCGAGTTCGCCGACGCCGTCATCGCCAACCTCGGTCAGTTACCCAGCCAACTGAAGGCCGTGCACTACCGCGGCGAGTCTAAGATTGAGGTTCCGAAGTATGAGCGCAAAGCGCCAAAGACCAAAGAACTGGAGGGCGTCGACCTCTTTGTGCATTGGCACGGAACCGAAGCAGATGCCTTGGCTCCCCTGATTCAAGCCATCAACCGCGAAGATTCGGCCCTGAGCATGATTACCAACCGAGGAATCAAGGTGTGGCCTGACGGATTCCCCGAAACGTTTTGCACCGACCACTGGCGCTGCCGGTTTAAGAATCCCGCAGGAGGTTTGATGCCCAAAGAGCGCATCGTCGAACTCTTGGAGGACGCCGAAGCCCACGGAATCGATGTAATCAAGACCGAGAACCTGTACCGCTTTAATGGAACCTCGAGCTACTCGCTCGGCCAGGGCCAGTAAATCGTGCAGCTGTCACTCACAAGCGCGTTCTGTTTGGCTGTGGCACTCGCCGCAACCTACGGAGCCTTTACCCTAAACGACAAGGCCGAGGCCACCCTGGCCTCGGCCCTTGCCGTTGGATTGCTTTTGGTCACCCTGCGGTTGGCAGGTTCCCGCGAATTCACGCAGCACGACGAGGCCGTTGAAGAGCCTCGACGTGACCTCAAGGATTCAGAATAAAGTCTTTGCCTCCGCCCACGATCACCTTGGTATTGGGTGACTTCGAAAGCTCACGGTATGCCTCAATCGTCTTGTACTGGATGATTTGCGGGGTCAGACCTTCTGAGATGATCTTGTTCGCGTCGCGAATGCCCTCAGCCTCGATAATACGTCGGTCGGCCTCTTGGCGCTCGCGCTGGAGCACAAATTCCATTCGCTGGGCTTCTTGCTCGGCCTGAAGCTTTTCTTCAATCGCACGGTACAATCCGGCCGGAAGCTTAATGGATTTCATCAGCACCGCCTCAATCACGAACCCGCGGTCTTCGAGCAAGCCCATCATGCTCTTTTTGATGGCGGTCTCGATACCCAGTCGGTTGCCCGTGTGCATGTCTTTGGCCATAAATCCGGCCGTCACATCTGCGGCTGCGGCGCGAAAGACGGGTAAAATCATGGACATTTCGTAGTCGGGCCCAATGCTCCCCACCACGTCGGTTGCGCGGCGCTGGTCGATGTGGTAAAGGATCGAAATTTCGGCTCCGACATTCAATCCCTCTTTGGACGGCAAGTCGAGCTTTACCTCGAGGTTGGTTGTTCGGGTCGGAACCTGAATAATCGTTGTCAAAAACGGATTGTACAGTCGCGGCCCTGGTTGAACCTCGCGCTTACTGATTTTACCGAGTGTGCGCTTGACGCCCACATCGCCCTGCCGCACTACCGTACAGGAACTTAACACCACCCCCGCAAGGGCGAACCAAACCATATTCTTTGCTTTCATACATTTAAATGTTTCACAACCAAAGGCAAAATCTCTGCCTAAATCCGTGCAATAAAAATATTTAATAGACCATATAAATGCCCCTCAGGAATACTGCAGCGACACCAAGGACCCACCCTACGGACGGGGGACCAATGTACTATGAAACAAACCTCGACGCTCTAGTTCAGGAACCCCTAAACATGGCAACCAACGCCTTATTTATCGCGTTGGCGTGGTACTGGACGCGACGGCTGGGCCGTTCGGGTGCAAAACCCTCATGGGTCTTGAATGCCATGCCCTTGCTTTGGGTTGCTTCGGTATCTGGGACCGTGTACCACGGCTTTCGCCTGCATTCCGTGTTTTTTGTACTGGACGTGCTGCCCATCTTTGCCTTTTTGCTGGTCGGAGCTTGGCGCTTTTGGTGGTACTGGACCAAGAGTTCAACGGGCGCCACTGCTGCCGTTGCAGCAGCAAGTGCTGCTCAAATCTCTGGGTCAAAATTTTTATCCTCAGGAGAACTCCTGTTAAGCTACCTGGCGAGTACCGCAGCATTGCTGATTCCCGTCGCTGCGCTGTCGAGGAAGTTCCCCCGCCTCCGCCTGCCCTTTGTGCTCAGCCTCGCGGGATTCGCGGTCGCCGTCGCAATGCGCCTCTTGGACCCTTATGGGGTTTTGCCCTTCGGAACTCACGTTTTTTGGCACATTTTCGGAGTGGTCGCAACCCACTTTACCCTAGTGCTCATTGAAGACTACGAGCGGATTCGCACAGATTCCCTACCTTCAACGCACTAATTACCCCACCATGAACCAATCAGTTATAGAGCGCGGCCTTATGCTGCTCGGAGCCCTTCTCATTCTACTTTTTGCACTGGGTTTTGTCGTTCCAGCGGTTGGCGCATGGCAGTCTGAGATTCGCGTGATGGTCGTTGTGGGAGTCGTGCTCTATGCCGCCTACAGTTTTTGGACCCAAAGCAAAGACGCCAAAGATCTCGCCTCAAAAGCTACCGAAGCAGCCAAATGGCGCCACGAAGCCGAGCAGCTTCGCAGCAGTCTGAACCAACTTCAAGGTGAGCTGAGCGCGGCCCACGAATCCACCAACAAGGCCGAAACCGCCAAAAAGAAGGCCCAAACTGAGCTCAAAAAGGCCCAAGAGGCACTCGCCGAGTGCCAGGCGACCAAGGAGGTTTAAGCGTTTAGGTCACAAAAAAACCCGCCGCTTGCGCGGCGGGTCTATCCCTGGTGTGGCCCTGGCAGGAATCGAACCTGCATCTTAGGCTCCGGAAACCCACATACTATCCATTGTACTACAGAGCCATCCTAGAGCTCAACGCGCTGCGCTTTTGCTCGGGGCGGCAAAGGTACAATACCGCTGGCGACTAAAATTCCGCCAAAGGCAATGGCGAAGGCGACCCAAAATGGAATCAGTTGTGAGCCCGTCAAGAAAAATCCGGCAATAAAAATCCCAAAGCCCACAAGCAAGCGCGCGGGGGTGTAGCGAACGGGAAGGCGGTACAGCCGAGGCATTTGGGCGGGCTGATGCTCAGGACCGGCGAAGAGGAGGCGCACGGCGGTTGCGAAGGGGAAGTCGCGAAAGTTTTGAATCAGACGCGCCGCATAAAACGAACTCACATAGAAGGGATCGCGCTGCTCAATTGGCTTGGTCAATCCGTACGTGACTGGTTCGCGTCCGTCGTGGTAGCTCCCAAAAAGGCGGTCCCACATCGTGAATATTCCGCCGTAGTTTTTGTCGAGGTGAACGCGGGCCGAAGAGTGGTGAATTTGGTGGTAGCGCGGCGTCACGATGAAGCGTTCGAGGCCCACCCACGCCGGCCAGAGTTCGCTGTGAAGCAGCGCTTGATAAAATCCGTTGATAATGTTTGCGAGGACGATGTATTCGGGCTCGATTCCGAAGAGCACCAGCGGGCTGTACACGAGGACCCGCACAAAGTAACCCAAGGGGGAGTTGGCAAAGTTTACGCTCAAATTGTACTCCTCGGGCTGGTGGTGCACGAGATGGGCCACCCACACAATGCTTACGCGGTGCGAAATACGGTGGTAGAGGTACCAAAAGAGGTCGACCCCAATAAACGCGGCGGCAAAGTTGAGCCAACCCGGCTTAATGGAGTCAAAAATCCGAAATCCAAGCAGTTTGGTGGTAAGCCAAAGGCCAAAGCTGAGTGAGAGCAGGGCAAAAAGCCGTTCAATCATTCCCAAACTTAGGTTGAGCGCGGTTTGGCTGAAATTTACGCTTCGTCCGTGGGCGCGCAAAAGCAGCCACTCGACACCAAAAGTCACGAGTCCAAAAACGATAATGAGGGAGTCGGTCCAGTGCATACGTATACCTGTGAAAATTGCATGCCAAAGCTTCGGATTGGGGCATAAAAAAACCCAGGCAAAAAATGCCTGGGTTCCGCGCAATGAAGGCAAAAACTGAAATGCAGGTACCTACTGCTTGGCGAAGCTAAACTCGAGATTGAGCGTGCCTTCGGCAGGCGTAGTAATGTCTGTGGTGGTGCGCAGGCGAATGGCCGACTCGAGAATGCTAAGAACTTCGTAGCGGGTAATCGTGCCGTCGGTGGCCGTAATAATAACCGAATCCGGAGCGACGCCGTTGCCGGATTTCGCAAACCAGGTTCCGTTGCCCGACTGCTGCCAGGGGAAGGGAATGGTCAAGGCGCCTGCGACCACATCGAGCTGGGCGTCGATGGCGTAGTTCACACTGTTGGGTTCCTGCACCATGGTGAAGAGCGAAGTCGCTGAAATGGACTGGTCGCTTGCCACGATGGGCGTGACGCCGATGGTGGGGATGTTGACGGTACCCGCCGCCGTGATGTCGTTGACCAACCAGGTTCCTTCAAGTCGGTCAGCAAGGGTCGGTTCTTTTGTGCACGAAGCAAGAGCGAGGGCGGAAACCGCCACCAGGAGTAGTTTTTTCATGGGTCTAATGTAGCAAAAAGTTGGCTTGAAAACTTAGCATGCGCGGTTCGGCCAGCAGCGCGGGACGCGGACTTACCACCCTGTTGTTCAGGTTTGTAACGGCCGCAATGAGCGTCCATCGGTCGCTGGCTTTGAACTGCAGCCGGGCGTCGGCGACGAAGTCTCCGCCCTGCGTAAAGTAGCGCGAATCGGCTACCCCGGGCACATAAATAGAGACCAAGGGCGAGGTAAAAATTCCGTCAATGTTGTCCATAAAGCTGTTGGCCCTCAGGCTGATTGCCCCCGTGACGCGGCCCCACACGTAGGCGACGTCGGCCTTGCCCACATGGCGGTAGCGGTACTTGAGCACGCGTTTTGAGGGGTCGAGCGAGGTCGAGGTGTAGGTCAGCGCGGAGCCTGCGGCGTCTGTGGCATAGACCCGGTCGGGATCAAGCGCGATCGGCTGGGCGAAGGTGTACGAAAGCATTGCCTGAAGCTGGCCGGGGCCGAGCTTGGCCTCACCGACTACAGTGGTTTCGAGGCCCTGAATACGGGTCGGACCGACGTTCAGCGAGGTGAATCCGAAGTTGGCCAAGCCGGCGTTGGGCACGTTGGCCCACTGGCCAAAGCTGAATTCAAGCATGTCGCGGAATTCGGTGCGGAACAGCGCCACGTCCGCGTAGCCCTTGAGGCCACCTCGGCCTTTAAATGCCTGACGAAGTGCGAGTTCAGCCGTCCAGCCCTGCTCGGGCTTGAGTCCGGGACGCGGAAAAACCTGGAGAACGCCCGCCGCCGAGGCACTGTACAGCTCTGCGATCGAGGGGAAGCGAAATCCCTGAGCCCATGAAGCGCGCAGGTGGGTGGCGCGTCCGAAGGCCCGGTGCGCTCCGGCCCGCAGTACAGGTCGGCTGTACACCTCGAGGTCATCGATTTGAAAGGCCTCGTAGCGCAGGCCCACGTGGGCATCCCAGCGCTTTCGGGTGTAGTCCACTTGAAGAAGTCCGCCCAAGTTGGCACTGCCGTGGTCGCCCGAAAAGAGCGGCGAGGTCATTTGGCTGGCGGAACCCTGAACACCCGCCGTCACCGCCCAATAGCCTCGGTAGGCTTGGGCGAGGTATTCACCGAGCAACTGCTGTGACGTATTTGAGTAGTCGTTGCTGTCCAAAAAGCTCTTCGTGTCAATGCCCATAGCGCGCAGGCGCAGGGTGTGCTTGATTCCGTCGCCGCGCACAATGAGGTGGCCTGATAGGGCGCCAATGCGGCTGTCGGTCTTGGTCGCCGACGAGTCGAGCGGTGTGTATCCGAAGCGAAAATCCTCCCACAGAAGGGCGGAACGGCTGCTGCGGTCCATGAACTGCGCGTTCACGCCCCATTCGGTGCGGGCATTGGGGCGAAAGCGGTACTTGGCATGCAGGCGCCCACTGGATTCGCCCACCCCGAACTGGTAGCCCTGGTCGCCAAAGGCCTGACCGTGCACCACCCAGCCATGGCGGCCGGTGGAATCGCTTCCGCTGGCGGCGAAGCGAATGGCTCCGCGGCCACGGGGACCGTCGTACCAGCGCAGGCCCAGGCGGGGCGGTTGGCCGTAGGATTCCGCCAAGGTGCTCACCATGACGCGGGGCTTGGCCGAGGGTTCCCAGGTGCGCAGGTGAATGACGCCATTGAGTGCCGAGGATCCGTAGAGCGACGAGGACGCGCCCTTGACCACCTCAACCTGATCGAGGGCCTCCATCGGCATCGTGGACCACTGTACGCCGCCCGCGTCCGGGCTCAAGGCCGGCAGGTCGTCGACCAGAACTAGCACGCGGGACCCGCTTCCCAGGGACCAGCCGCTGCCGGCGCGAATGTTGGCTTGCCCGTCCTGCATCGTGACGCCCGGAGCCATTTGAAGCGTTTGCTCAATGCGGCCGTTGGGTTTGTCGAGGGCCAAGCGGCTCGGCAGCACGTCGACTGAGACGTAGGTGGCGGCGAGGTTGGTCGCGTTGCGGCTTACCGTCACGACCGTCTCGTCGAGGGTAATGAGGCTGTCTTTAGGGGCAGTACTGGCGCGCTGCTGGGCGGCAAGTTCGCAAACGTTTAACGCGGCTACGGTGAATAAAATAATTCGGCGCATTGCAGGTGTTGTGGCTAAGTTTACCAAAGTATGAAAACGGTTTGGATTACCGGCGCTTCGTCGGGTTTTGGGGCAGCTAGCGTGCGCTGGTTTGCCGAGCGCGGATGGCGCGTGGGCGCATGGGCACGGCGTGCAGACCGAATGGAGGCACTTCGCGCAGAAATCCATGCGGCGCATCCGGGCGCAGAACTTTGGTTCGAACCCGTCGACGTGCGCGATGCCGCGGCCGTCCAAGCGGCTTGGGACCGCAGGCCGTTTGCCGAAGTCGACGTGCTCGTCAACAATGCCGGGCTTGCACGAGGACGCGAATCCATCGAAGAAGGCTCGCTGCAGGACTGGGACGAGATGATCGACACCAACCTCAAAGGATTACTTTATGTGACCCGAGTTGTGGCACAGACCATGGTTGCCCGCGGCCAAGGCCACATCATCAACATTGGTAGCTTGGCGGGCCGCGAAGCCTACCCGGGCGGAAACGTCTACGGCGCCTCGAAATTCGCCGTCGACGGGCTCACCGACGGAATGCGCCTCGACCTCACTCCCAAAGGCATTAAAGTCAGCCAAATTGCACCTGGACTTGCCGACACCGAATTCTCTACAGTGCGGTTTCACGGAGACCGCGCCAAGGCCGACTCAGTATACTCTGGAATGCAACCGCTTAGTCCTGAAGATGTTGCCGAAGTCATTGGCTATGTTGCGAGCGCACCCAACCACATCAACCTAGCAGACGTGCTGCTCATGCCCGCTGCCCAAGCGTCCTCAACCCTCGTGCGCCGATCATGAACCCGATCATTCGCCTCCCACTGCAGCTTTTGAGCGTCGGTTTTGTGCTCTTGGCCGTCAAAATTTATGCGTACTCGAGCACCCATTCCATCGCGATTCTGTCGGACGTGCTCGAGTCATCAGTGCACCTGCTGGCCGGAGCCCTAACCATCTTTAGCGTTTGGTACGCCCGCCAACCGCGTGACGCCTCGCACCCCTACGGTCACGGCAAAATTGAGTTTATCTCTGCCGCGTTCGAAGGCTTACTGATGGCGATCACCGCCCTCGGAATCGTGTACCAGGCCGTCATGCACCTCGCCGAAGGCAAGATGCCTGAGCAGCTTAGTTTGGGCCTCGCACTTACCCTCGGGGCCGGAATGGTCAACGGCGCCATCGGCCTTGTTTACAAGCGATTGGGCAAGCGCCAGCTCTCGGTCGCCTTCACCGCTGAGGGCGAGCACCTTCTTTCGGACTTCTATACTTCGGTCGGAGTCACCGTGGGCCTTGGCCTTGTGCTGTGGACCGGCATACCCTGGATTGACCCCGCCATTGGTCTGGTCATGGGCGGAATCGTGGGATACCAAAGCTTTTCGGTGCTGCGCAAGGCCCTTGCGGGCCTCATGGATGCAGCCGATGTACACGTTCTTGAAAAGGTCGTCGCCACCTTGGACGCCCAGCGCAAGAAGGACTGGATCGACGTCCACCACTTTCGCTTAGTGCACTACGGCGGTCAGTACCACGTCGACGCCCACCTCACCCTACCCCACTACTGGGATTTGCAGCGCGTGCACGACGAAGTCGACGCCATGGAAGACCTTATCTCGTCCACGTTTGAGCACGAAGTTGAGTTTTCGGTGCACGCCGACCCCTGTGTACCCGATTCCTGCTCGCTCTGCCAAGTCACCGACTGCGGGGTTCGGACCCACGCCTTTGAGCGCACGATTGCCTGGACCGTCGACAACGTGCTGGTCAACGGCAAGCACAGCTTAACCCGAACCGATTTATGAGTTCCGCCCTCGAACGCCTGCTGCGCTACGTGCGCATCGACACCCAAAGCGACCCGCATTCGACCGCGTCGCCCACCACTGAGAAGCAGAAGGACCTCGGACGTCTGCTGGTGACCGAGCTGCACGACCTGGGCCTTCGCGACGCCGAACTCGACGCCTACGGCTACGTGTACGCCACCTTGCCGGCCACGACCGACCAGAACGTTCCGGTGATTTGCTGGTGTGCCCACATGGACACCTCGCCCGAGGCACCGGGCGCCGACGTGCAGCCCATCGTACACCGCAACTACGACGGGGGGCTGATCCACTTGCCGTTTGAGGACATCGTGCTCGACCCCGCAGAGCACCCCGATTTGCGGGATCAGGTGGGTTCCGCAATTGTGACGGCCAACGGCCGCACGCTGCTGGGCGCTGACAACAAGGCCGGAATCGCCGAAATCATGGCCGCCGTGGAATGGCTCGTGGCGCATCCTGAAGTGGCGCACGGAACTATCAAAATTCTATTCACGCCCGACGAAGAGGTGGGCCGCGGAACAGCGCATGTGGACCTGCACCGCCTCGGGGCCGAATTTGCCTACACTGTCGACGGCGAACGCCGTGGGACCCTTGAGGACGAAACCTTCAGCGCTGACGGGGCCACCCTCACGTTCACGGGGGCAAACACCCACCCTGGTTTTGCCAAGGGCAAGATGGTCAACGCACTCAAGGGCGCCGGGGCCCTTCTCGCCCGCATCGAGCACGAATGGAGCCCTGAGGGCACCGACGGGACCGACGGATTCGTGCACCCCTACGAAGTGCGCGGCGGCGTCGAGTCCGCGCAGATTGAGTTTATTCTACGGAGCTTTCGCACGTCAGACTTAGCGGGCTATGCCGACCGGCTCCGCGCCCTAGCGTCTGAGGTCTGCACCCAACGCCCCGGTCTCAGTTTCTCGCTCGAAGTGCGCGAGCAGTACCGCAGCATGAAAGAGGTGCTCGTCCGCCACCCCGAGGTGGCCAACTACGCCGAAGAAGCCATGCGCCGAGCCGGCCTCACCCCCGAGCGCGGGCGCATCCGCGGCGGAACCGACGGCAGCCAACTCAGCTTTATGGGCCTGCCGACCGTCAACATTTTTGCCGGCGAGCACGCCTTTCACAGCCGCTACGAATGGGTGAGCGAGGCCGACATGGAGTACGCGGTCCAAACGCTGATTGAGCTGGCCCAGGCTTGGGCTAACGCCAGCAACTAGTTACTAGTTACTGGACTTTCGTCGGAGCATCCACGCGTCGACCGAGTAGCCACCCGATCCAAGCAGCATCGTCGCTAAAAACGGAATCGCGAAGAGCAGCGAGTGCTCTTTGTCGCCGAGGGCGTCGGCCCAGTGGGCGCCAAAGGCCGCAACGAGCATCGTGAAGGCTGCTGGAACGGCGAACCAGCGCGTTTTAAATCCGGCGATTAGCGCAAGGGGTGCCACGAATTCGCCAAATACCGCGAGCGCGAGGCTCACCTCGGGTCCGAGGCCGGCAAAATCATAAAATTTGATCTCGCCCCCGGCGAGCAGCTTGAGCAGCTTGGGGTATCCGTGGGTCAGCATGAGGGCGGCGGGGCCGATGCGCAGAAGGGCAAGGCCGAGGTCGTTAAAAAATTCGCGGTTCATGGTTCCAAGTTACGTGAAGGTCAAGATTTTGAATAGCATGACTCAAAGCACTCTCTAGTTCATGAATTTTTTCGTACTTGAGGGCATGAAGACAATCCCCCAAGGCTTTGGCAACCGCTTGCCCCGCAGTCCACTCCACGTGCGCCACATCCTGCGCGACGGTCAACTCATTCCGTGGGCCGGACCTGTACTTTCTGTCGAATCACCACTGTGCGATCCAGTTTCTGGGCAGCGCTACGAGCTCGGAAGCCTTCCTCGAATGGACTCAGACGCAGGACTCAAGGCACTCGAATCGGCTGACCGCGCCTTTAACCACGGTCTGGGCGAATGGCCCTCGGCTTCGACGGCGCAACGCATTGCCGCCGTTGAACGCTTTATCGAATCGATGCTCGCCGTTCGCAGTGAAGTTGTCGACCTGCTCATGTGGGAAATCGGCAAACCCGAAGCCGACGCAGCCAAAGAATTTGACCGTACGGTCGATTACCTGCGCGACACGATTCAAAGCGTCAAAGAGATGGACCGAAATGCCGTTCGCTTTGGCGAAGATTCCGGATTTGTGGCCCAGGTGCGCAGGGTTCCGTTGGGAGTCGCGCTCATTATGGGTCCCTACAATTACCCGCTCAACGAAACGTTTACCACACTCTTTCCCGCCCTGCTCATGGGCAATACGGTGGTGTTTAAACCCGCAAAGTATGGGGTACTGCTCGTTGCTCCGCTCCTTCAGGCGTTTTGCGACAGTTTTCCGCCAGGAGTAGTGAATATTCTGTTTGGCAAAGGGCGCGAAACGGTGAGCGACATTATGGCCTCGGGCAAGATTTCGGTACTGTCGTTTATCGGAACCAACCAAGGCGCCAACGAGCTCAAGCGGCTGCACCCGTACAGCCACCGATTGCGCGCCGTTTTGGGCCTTGATGCCAAAAACCCCGGGATTACCCTGGCCGACGCCGACCTCAACCTAGCCGTGAGTCAAACACTTGCGGGAGCGCTCAGCTTCAACGGGCAACGATGCACCGCACTAAAAATTCAGTGGGTGCACCAAAGCCTACATAACGACTTTGTAGCCCAGCTGGTGGAAGGGGTCGAACAGCTTCAGTGGGGTGCCCCGTGGGATTCCGGAGTGAAAATCACCGCGCTTCCGGAACACGGAAAAACAGACTACCTGCAGGCCTTGGTTGACGATGCCCTCGCGCACGGTGCGCAGGTGGCCAATCCAAGCGGAGGACAGCGTTCCGCCACATTTTACAGCCCGACCGTGCTGGTCGGAGTAACCCCAGCCATGCGGATCTACCACGAAGAGCAGTTTGGTCCAATTGTCCCGGTAGTGGCCTTTGACGATGTGGCCGAGCCCTTGAATTACCTAATAAATTCTCCCTTTGGGCAGCAGGTGAGCATTTTTGGTCGCGACCCCAAAATAATTGGACCGCTGGTTGATGCCTGTGCCCACCAGGTCGGACGCATCAACCTCAACGCACAATCGCAGCGAGGTCCTGATGCGTTTCCGTTCACTGGCCGCAAGGACTCTGCCGAAGGCACCCTAAGTGTGCACGATGCCCTAAGGGCTTTTTCGATTCGAAGCATGGTGGCCTTTCCCGCAACACCCGACAATAAAGAGACGGTATCTGGCGTCTTGCGTGAGCGAACAAGCAGCTTTTTGTCCACCGATTTTTACTTGTGACCGTCGACATCAAACTCTCGCCCGTGCTGAATTTTCTGCAGAACTTGTAGACTTCAAGCAGGGCAAGGGTTCGGTGCAGTTTCAGTGGGCGCAACCGATTCCCCTTGAGCTCATTGGGCGCATGGTGGCGTGGAACGCAGAGCGAATTCCCTAGTGCGGCCCATCGCAAGATTTTCGGTATCTTAGGGCTATGCGTACCCTCCTTTCCACACTTTTTGCGACCGCAGCATTGAGCGGAGCCTTCGGCCAAGGCATTGAATTTGAACACGATTGGGCGACTGCCCTGCAGCGCGCCAAGGCCGAGCACAAGCCCATGTTGGTCGACTTTTATACCGACTGGTGCGGATGGTGCAAGGTGCAGGACACTACCACGTGGCGCGACGCCGACGTGGCCCGATATGTCAACAGCAATATGGTGGCCGTCAAGCTCGACGCCGAACGCGAAGGGGGTGAGGTCGCCGTGCGGTTCCGCCCTACCGGATACCCCACTGTGGTGATGTACGATCCGAATTCCGAACCCCAGCGCGCCGCTTACTATGTGGGCTACAATGCAGACGCGGCGAAGTACCTCGCGCAAGTCAAAGCCGACGCAGAAGGCCAAGGCAGCACCATCGGATTCAAACCTGACCAACCCAATCCTGAATTCCCGGAATTCGTGCGCAACAGGTTCAGCAAGCAGCGCACCAAGGCTCCGGCCCCTGACGCCATCGAAGCCTGGCTCGCCGAACACCCCGACGCGCCGGCCGAAGTACAGTGGGCAGTGCTGTCCCTGAGCTCCATAACTCCAGAACGCGCCGATGATGTGGTAGCCCACCGCGCCGAGTGGCAGGCACTCGCGGGCGAATCCGCATTCACCAGCTTTATCGACAACCAAATCTTTCGCAAAGCGATGGCGGCAGAGACGCCTGACGAACTGGGTTCCGCGCTCGAATTCGCCCAAATGCACGGCGGACCCGATACCGACCTCAACTTTATCAAAGCTCAGTGGGCGAGCCGCAAAAAGAATTGGGCCTACCTAATCGACCTGATCGAAACGCCTTGGGGAGCTGAACTCGAGGTTGCTACGCTCAACTCAATGCTGTGGCCGATTGCAGAGGACGAGACTACAGAGCTTGCCCTCGCCATGCGGGCCGCCCAAATCATGGGGAGCCGAATGACGGCTGAAACGGACCCGACCTTTCGCGATACCTACGCCTGGTTGCTGTTTCGCGCCGGCGACAAAAAGTCCGCCAAAGCCCAGGCCAAGCAGGCGATTGCCGAGTCCGGCGGCAAACTGGATTCGAGCGAAGAGCTGCTCGCAAAAATGAAGTAGGTTCAGCTGCCGGCAAAGGGCGTTCCGAAGATGCCCACGGCGAGTTCCGCCCAAATAAGGACTAATACGAAAAGGATTGCGGCAACGGCGGCTAGGCGCAGATTGCGCGAAGTTGCCCATCCCCATGCGTAGTCAATGGTGAGCGCGGCGAATGAAAGCAACGCACCCGCAATCATAAAATCCATCAACGACCAAACAAAC
>JBDLUG010000012.1:0-18799 GCA_039805405.1 Bacteroidota bacterium | reverse complement strand
CGTCGGCAAAGATGAAGGTCTCGCCGCCGGCACCAGGGTGCCAACTGGGCAGGATTCCTGGATTGCGCAGCACAATTCGAATGGCAGCGATGCGCTGTTCGCTTTGCGTCAAAGCACTGGTTCCTTTGGTTACTCGTGATATGTAACTGGGTTCTTCATCCAGTGCTTTGGGTTCGGTCCATTCCACAACCTTTCGTGAGGTTCCGTCCGCGAGCTCAATCCACACTTCGCCTCCTGCAGGCAACGCAATCCACGACTTAATGTCCTTGAGCAGCCCAACCTCAAGATCAAAACGCTTCACTCGACGGATTCGGTCGGGCCGGACCTCAATGACTAAATCCTCGCCTTGAACTCCGGTCCATTCGCCCTTGCGCCAATCGACATCGCCGAGGACGCCGTCGACTAAACTCGCCGAACCAGGATTGTACTGTGGATTGGGCGTGCCCGAGGTAATCCGTGCCGTCCATCCGTGGGGCTTTTTGGTCGTTTCTGCGACCGACCGGTGCCGTGCGATTCCGTCCCCCGCCACCAATGACTTGCTTTGGGTGATTTTTTGCGGAACCCCGTCAACGTAGGCCGTCGTCTCGCCCTCAAATCGGCGCGGAACCTTGATTTGTGGCGCCGGAAGCACCGTGCCGGCAATTCCGTGCTTCACATTTTCATAGGGCTCCAAACTGGCAGGTGCCGAACTGTGGTCGATGTGAACGCGCGCGCCGCGCACCAAGTCCGCATGGTCAAGGTAGCTTTTGGCCTGGATGGATTCGTTCCCAATGCGGTAGCCTGCGGCCAGAGGGCCGTCCCCGCTGCGAACAATATCCGTCGAAAGCCCCTCTGCCCTTAACGATGCACGATCCCAGAGCATCGGGCCTACCGCATAGCGCGCCTCTCCGGGCACAAGAGGGTAGAGGCCCCAAGAGCTCATTACATACCACGCCGACATTTGGCCGCAGTCTTCATTGCCTTGGTATCCGTCGGGCTGGTCGCTGTACATCGTCTCGAGGATTTCGCGAATCCGCTCGTGCCCTTTGTTGGGCTGCTCGGTAGCCGCATAAAGCCAGGCAATGTGGTGCGACGGCTCGTTTCCGTGGGCGTACTGCCCAATCAATCCCGTGATGTCAGCTTGCTCGCGACCCACGGTGGCTGAGGGTGCGGCAAACAGCGCGTCGAGCTGACCCTCAAGGGTGCGGCCTTGGTCTGCGAGCATCAACTTCCATCGTTCGAGGTCGTGCACCGGGGCAAAACTGTACTGCCACGCATTCGCCTCGGTAAAGTGGTTGTTGACCTCGCGGGGCTCAAAACGCTGCATGAAATCGCCGTTGTCGCGCGGACGCATCAATCCCGTCTCTGGGTCAAGCAGGCTAACCCAGCCCTGGCTCCGGCGCCAAAACTGCTCAGCGACGTCACCTCGTCCAAGTCGCGCGGCTGTCCACGCAATCGTCGCGTCGTCGTAGCTGTATTCGAGCGTCTTCGAAACACTTTCGGACTCGTCCTGAATGCTCAAATACCCGTTTGAACGGTAGTTCGGAATTCCGAATACCGGCGTCTGTGCCGTGGCCACCATCGCCTTGAGCAGGCGCTCGGAATCAATTTCGTAGCCTTTGGCGTGCGCGTCCGCCAAAACGCTCACGCTGTGGTAGGCGATCATGCAGTTGGTTTCGTTGCCGGCTAGCTCCCACACGGGCAGGCGGCCCGATTGGTCGTACATGTCGAGCATTGTCGCAATGAAATCTCGGGCGCGTTCGGGCTGAACGAGCGCGTACAGCGGATGCGCCGTGCGGTAGGTGTCCCACAGCGAAAACACCGTGTAGTGCGCGTGGTGCGGGTCGGTGTGAATCCGTCCATCCATTCCGCGGTAGCGCCCGTCCACGTCGCTCCAAAGGTTCGGAACACTAAACGCATGGTACATCGCCGTTGCATAAATGCGCTTTTGGGCAGCAGTGCCCCCCGCGACCTGCGCCCGATCCAATTCTGCGCGCCACAATGTGCTGCTGCGCGCGGCACATCCCTCAAAATTTTGGGACGAAGCAATCGTGGCGCGAAGGTTTCGCTGTGCCCCTTGGCTGTCGGTGCCTGAAAAGCCAACTGCCAACTCGGCGGTGCGCGAAGGCAGCAAAATCCGAATGTGCAGTGAATCCACAATGTCAATCACGGCACCGGCAGGAACGAGCACGGCGAGGTAGGCGTGCTGCTCCTTAGCCCAGGCTTGGCTGACGCGCGTTAAATGAAGCACGGATCCCTCGAGGCGCGCCGAAGCACGAAGCACCCGATCGCGGTAGTTGAGGTCAATCCAGAGCTCCGGAATACTGCCCGTTGAAAATGAGTAGCGGTGAAATCCGCCCCGCTCGGCGGCCGTAAACTCTGCCGTTGTGCCGTTGTCCAACGTAACCCCGTAGTAGCCAGCCGATGCGCGCTCGCTGGCCTTGCGAAAGCCCACTGGCCGATCGGCAAAGGGTCCGCTCCAGGGTTTGAATAAGAAATCGCCGTAGTCGCCGACGCCTGTTCCGCTTAAGTGCGTGTGGCTAAAGCCCCATACAGTGGTGTCGGTGAAGTGGTAGCCGCTGCAGCCGTCCCAGCCTTCGCGGCGCGTGTCGGGACCAATTTGAACCATGCCAAAGGGCGCGGTAGCCGACGGGTGGGTGTGGCCGTGGCCGCCGGTTCCGATAAAAGGGTCAATGTCGTCAACGCGGATTTGGGCTGAGGCAGCAAACCAGCCCACAAGGCCGAACAAAAAAAGTACAACTCGGGTCATTCCCGAAAGATAAAGCGCCCCCTCGAGCTATTCGCCCAGCAGATCGGGTCGGCGTTCCCGGGTGCGCGCAAGGGCCTGATCAGCGCGCCACTGCTCAATCGCCGGAGTGTTGCCCGACGTAAGGATTTCGG
Organism: Bacteroidota bacterium; assembly: GCA_039805405.1. Taxonomy (GTDB): domain Bacteria; phylum Bacteroidota; class Bacteroidia; order Flavobacteriales; family Schleiferiaceae; genus TMED14. The sequence continues at coordinate 15,919 of JBDLUG010000012.1, read as the reverse complement.
GCACCTTGAGTCCCCGAAACTCGGCCGGACGCGTGTACACCGGCGGGGCGAGCAAGTTGTCTTGAAACGAGTCTGTCAGCGCTGAGGTCTCGTCGTTAAGAACCCCGGGGATCAAGCGAATCAGGGCGTCAGCGATCACGGCTGCGGCCAATTCTCCGCCGCTCAGAACGTAGTCACCTATTGAAATTTCGTGGGTGATGAGTGTATCGCGCACGCGCTGGTCAATGCCTTTGTAATGCCCGCACACAATTAACACGTTGCGGTAGTCGGACATTCGGTTGGCCATCGGCTGGTCAAATGTTTTGCCGTCGGGCGAAGTGTAGATTACCGCATCATAGGTGCGCTGCGCCGTGAGGCCCTCGATGCACTCAAAAAGTGGTTCGGGCTTCATGACCATCCCGGCTCCGCCACCAAACGCGTAGTCGTCGACCTGCTTGTGCTTGCCGATCCCAAATTCGCGCAAATCGTGCAGGTGTACCTCGGCGAGCCCCTTGGTCTGGGCCCGCTTTACAATCGACGCCTCAAACGGGCTGCGAATCAGCTCCGGGAGGAGCGAAACAATATCGATCCGCACTGCTTAGGCGAGACCGATTTCGACGAGTCGCTCGTGCAGGTAGGCGCCCGCCGTAATGTCGCTGAACGCTTTGGGGCGGTCGGCTGAAATGCAGTGATCCAAGCAGTTGAGCGGCATATCCTCTTTGGGGTGCACAAAAAACGGCATCGAGAAGCGGGGAAGGTGGCGCTTTTCGGCGGTCGGGTTCACTACTCGGTGGGTGGTGCTCGAAAGCACACCGTTCGTCAGTCGCTGCAGCATATCGCCTACGTTGATCACGAGGGCGTCGTTGGTTACGTGAATCGGAACCCATTTGCCTTCAGAAACCACTTCGAGGCCCTCAGCCGAGGCTCCCATGAGCAGGGTGATGAGGTTGATGTCTTCGTGGGCGGCGGCGCGAATTCCGTCTTCGGGAAGCTCAGGCTGGGCGGGGTAGTGGATGGCGCGAAAAATCGAGTGCCCACCTGCCAATGCCTCGGTAAAGTACTCACGGTTGACGCCGATATGCAGGGCGACTGCCTTCATTAACTCGTTGCCAATAGCTTCAAGCTTGAGGTATGCTGCGCGAACGACTTCATCCATTCCTTGAACCGCGGAATTCACATCTACGTTGGCACTTAAACCGCGTTCTTCGGCATTCATCGGTCCCCACTGAAAAAATTCTTTGAGGTCGGCCGAGGTTTCGCCTTTGGCGTGCTCGACTCCAAACGGCGTGAATCCGCGCTGCCCCTTGGCTCCTTCGAGAATGAATGCGCGCTTTGCTGCTTCGTCTAAATTGAAAAACTGCTGCACTGAGGCGTAGAGTTGTTCGCGGTCGGCAGAACCAAAACCGTGGTGCTCAATGGCGGCAAAACCAAGGCTGCGAAATGCGCGGCCGAGTTCCTCTGAAAAGGCGATCTGCTCTTCGGGACTGCCGTGCGTCCATTTTTGGAGTGAAAGGGTGGGGAGTTGCATCCATCAAAGATAAGTCGCGCCGTTCCTTTGCACTATGAAGCACAACCCTAGCCTCGAACTCTACCGTTCCCTCTTTTTGCCCCGTGCCATTGAAGAACGCATGCTCATCGCCCTTCGCCAGGGCCGCATCTCAAAGTGGTTTTCAAGCTACGGCCAAGAAGCGGTAAGCGTCGGAACCGCCCTCGCCATGCACGACGACGAATGGATTTGCACCATGCACCGCAACTTGGGCGTATTTACTGCGCGGAACCTGCCCTTAGTCAAGTTGTTCGCCCAGTTTCAGGGCCGTTCCACCGGCTACACCAAGGGTCGCGACCGCTCCTTTCACTTCGGAACTCCAGAACACAAAATTTTTGGCATGATTTCGCACCTCGGAGCCCAGCTCGGAGTTGCCGACGGTTTGGCCCTCGCGCGGAACCTTCGCGGCGAAGGAAAATGCGTGCTGGTTTATACCGGTGATGGCGGTGCCTCAGAAGGAGATTTTCACGAAGCAATCAATGTTGCGGCCGTATGGAATTTACCCGTGCTCATTGTCGTAGAAAACAACCAGTGGGGGCTTTCAACTCCATCGCGCGAACAGTTTGTCTTTGATTCGTTTGCAGTCAAAGGTCCTGCCTACGGAATCGAGTCCCATTCAATCGATGGAAACGACCTAGGTCTCGTTCTTGAAACCACCAAAGAATTGACGAATTCAATTCGGCAGAATCCCCGCCCCATTTTGCTTGAGTGCGTGACCTTTCGAATGCGGGGCCACGAAGAGGCTTCGGGAACCAAGTACTATCCCGAAGGATTGATCGAATCGTGGCAATCGAAAGATCCAGTTCTGCGCTACCGAAGCGAGGTACTCGCTTCGGGTTCCGCCACCGAATCTGAACTCAAAGCACTTGAAGAAGAGCTTGCAGCCTATGTTCTAGAGTCGCTCAACACGGCACTTGACGAACCCAAGCCGCAGTATGACGAGCGTGTTGAGTTGACCGACGTCTACGCGCCTGTTGCCGATGCGCCAACTCACGAAGTTCCGCCTACGTCGGACCGCAAAATTCGATTGATTGACGCGATTAAAGAAGGCATGGAACAGGCGATGGAACGCCACGAAAACCTCGTGCTCATGGGGCAGGATATTGCCGAGTACGGAGGCGTGTTTAAGGCGACCGACGGCTTCGTCGACCGCTTTGGAGTTCAGCGCGTTCGAAACACTCCGCTGTGCGAGTCTGCAATCGTTGGAGCAGGGGTGGGACTCTCTGTCGAAGGGTTCAAAGCAATGGTTGAAATGCAGTTCAGCGACTTCGTCACCGAGGCAATGACCCAAATCTGCAATCAGGCGGCTAAACTGCACTACCGATGGGGACAGCGTGCGGATCTTGTGGTGCGCATGCCCACAGGCGCGGGTGTCGTCGCAGGTCCCTTTCACAGCCAATCGACCGAGGCATGGTTTGCCCGTGTGCCTGGACTCAAGGTGGTGTACCCATCAAATCCTGCGCAGGCTAAGGGCCTACTGCTTCGTGCATTTGAGGACCCCAATCCCGTGCTGTTTTTTGAGCACAAAAACTTGTACCGATCACTTGAAGGAGAGGTGGCTGCAGAATACTACAGTATTCCGCTTGATAAAGCCGTAGTAGTTCAACCAGGCACTGACCTTACAGTCCTTGCATACGGATGGGCAGTGCACTGGGTGCAGTCTTGGATGCTCGAACACCCCGAAGTTTCGGTAGAGCTCGTGGACATCGTATCACTGCGCCCCATTGATTGGGAAACATTGGAGCATTCGGTGCGCAAAACGGGACGTTGCCTCGTCGTTCAAGAAGATACTTTTTTAGGAAGTGTGGGTAGTTCGATTGCCGCAGAACTTCAGCAGCGCTGCTTTACCTCGCTTGATGCACCAATTTCGGTGGTTTCAAGTGCAGATCTACCCATTCCATTTGCCGCCGAGTTAGAGAAGGGTTTTTTGCCTCAGGATCGCCTTAGTAAGGCGCTCGATCAGATTCTTAATTATTAAATAAATATATATGTGAATTTTGGTATAGTTTCTGCTATATTTGACCCGGTTCAATTAACCAAATAATTCTATAATTATGACTCCATCTCAACTCGTTCAGCACTTCCGTGAAAACCAAAATGGTAACAAGACTTTGAAGACGGTTTTCCGCAATCAATTCTTGGGCAAATTTGAAATCGAAGAACTGGAAGGTTTGATCATCTCTTGCGAGAAAGAAATCGCAAAGCGTGCTCAAGTTGAAATCGACGCCCGCATTCAGTGGCTCGAATCACAGGGTTACACGGTTTCTAAGTAATTAGGCGCCACACCCGCCAAACCAAGCACAAAGGGCCCCAGCAGGGCCCTTTTTTTTGTGGCGTATGGCCTTGATGGGAATAAAAAAAGCCGTCTTGTGAGACGGCTTTTGGGGTGGGCGCACACGGATTCGAACCGCGGACCCTCTGCTTGTAAGGCAGATGCTCTGAACCAGCTGAGCTATGCGCCCCAATGGGGAGTGCAAATATAATAAGGATTCACAATCTTCCAAATTCCTACGGAAGGAATTCGGGCCCAGACTTGAAAATAATATGGCATTCATCCTTACCCACTACGTACCAAGCAGTTGCGATTAAAGAGTCCTGGGTATTAAACACCTTTACATTGAGGCTGTCCCCTTCGAAACTCAACTGACTCATCGATCCGTCGTCTACGATGGGCACAAATTGCTCGTATGGGCCGCTAAGCAGTCGAATAGTGTCGCCTGTACGTGAATTGACCACGCTGGTGCGCTCAGGCATCTCGGTTCCGGTCCAAGTAAAACCGACGCTTCTGAATTCTTCAGTGCAAAAAACAGCATCGTCACAGCTGGCGACAGTGAGGCCGGCGGCCAAAATGGAGGTGGCATAAATGTTCATAACCTTAGGATGCGAACGGCGCATTAAAAGTTGCCTGATCATTTTTTGGCATCCTCAAAATTGAGTGACGCGCTGTTGACACAGTAGCGAAGTCCAGTTTGGGTCGGACCGTCGTTAAACACATGGCCCAAATGACCTCCGCACTGCTTGCAGAGGATTTCGGTGCGCACCATTCCGTGGCTGTAGTCGACGTGCTCTATGACGTTTGAATCTTCGCTTTGCGCGTCAAAACTGGGCCATCCGCAGTGGGCGTCAAACTTGCGGTCGCTCACGAAGAGCTTAGCTCCGCAGCCGGCACACGTGTAGTGGCCTGGTTTAAAATGCTGGTCGTACACCCCGCTGCCCGGGTATTCGGTGCCTTTTTGACGGAGTACACGAAACTGCTCAGGGGTCAGTTCGGACTTCCATTGCTCTTCGGACTTGGAGATGCTAAAGTTCTCAGGCTTCATATTCTTAGGGGTGCTTTGGCATGAGGCAACGGGCACAAGGCCCACTGCGAGAAGGATTAACCCGAAAAGTTTCATGAAGTTGTTCACCGCAAAATACGGACCAAAAAAAAGTGCCCTGGACTGGACTCGAACCAGCACGAGCATAGCTCACCACCCCCTCAAGATGGCGTGTCTACCAATTTCACCACCAGGGCTACACTTTTTAAAGGAAGAACGTTTCGTGACTCGACTGGGATTCGAACCCAGGACCCATACATTAAAAGTGTATTGCTCTACCAGCTGAGCTATCGAGTCGTCTCGTAAACGAGGCTGCAAATATAGTTCAAATGCTCAAAAACCAAAGGCCCCAGCGTAGATTTGTGCAGAGGTATGAAAACATGGTATTTGTGGGGCTACATGGGCTCAGGAAAGTCGAGTCTGGGCCGTGCTGTAGCGCGCAAGCTCAACCTGGAATTCAAGGATTTAGACCACATTATTGCTCAAGAATCCGGTATGACAATCCCCGAGTTCATGCAGCAGCGAGGCGAGTTGGCCTTTCGAAAACTTGAGCGCCAACTGCTTGTTGAGCACCAAAATTTTGAGGGAATTCTGTCGTGCGGTGGCGGAACGCCCTGCTACTACGACAATGCCGACTGGATGGTGGAGCACGGGCACACCATTTACCTGTCTGCTTCTGTGGGTTGGTTGCACGAGCGCCTTAACGCCAGTCGTGCACGGGGAACAAAGCGTCCCTTACTCAGCGGCGTGGCGGATGCTGACCTTGCCGAGTTCATCGCAAAGCACCTGTTTGAGCGCTTGCCTTTTTACCAGAAATCGCAGTACAAAGTTGCCGTAGATAAAAACTCGAGCGACCAGGTCGTCGCAATGCTTGCAGAACTGATTCAGACCAAATAAGTCGCGCACGGGGTCGACCAGTCTACCTCAACGCGTTCGTGAAGTCCCGTACTCAGTGAGAGTCCTTTGATGTCGGCTTTCACGGGGTAGCGCTTGTGGTTGCGGTCCACGAGTACCGCAGTAGTAATTCGACCCATCGGAGCCGTCATAAAGTGTGCGACCGCGTAAAGTAGGGTGGCACCCGAATTAAGTACGTCGTCGACTACGACTAAATGAGCACCTTCGAGCTGCGACGCTGCGACTGAAGCACGGGTGTCTTCAAGAGATGGATCTCGCTTATTGACTTCAATTTCAATGAGTTCGGCGGCAACATGTGGCTTGAGGTGCACTGCAATTCGCGCTGCAAGGGCGTATCCTGAATTTCGGATTCCTGCAAGTACCAAGCGCTCACCGTCGCGGTGGCGTTCGAGAATTTGCCAGGCCATGCGTTCGACCGTCCGCGCCATTCGGGCGTCGTCAAGGATGAGTGTGCGTTCTCCCATGACTTAAAATTAGTGGTTCTCGCGAGACTTTGCGCGCAGCAAAACCACGGATTCCACGTGAAACGTTTGCGGAAACATATCTACGCCTTGAACACTGATCACCTCGTAGGCCTCTGAGAGCATTTGAATGTCGCGGGCCTGGGTCGAGGGGTTGCACGAAACATAGACGAGCTTGGGCGCTGCGATTCGTGCGAGCTCTGCGACGACGGCGGGGTGCATGCCTTCGCGGGGTGGGTCGACGACCACAACATCGGGCTGCCCGTGGCGCTCGACGAATTCTGGAGTGAAAATGCGGCGCATATCGCCCGCTTCAAACGTTGCGTTGGAGATGCCGTTGCGTTCCGCGTTCCGGAACGCGGCATCGACTGCCTCACGGACGCTTTCAACTCCCACGACTTTTTTGGCGACTTGGGCCATGAAGAGGGCAATGGTTCCGGTGCCGGTATACAGGTCGTACACCGTCTCGCCTCCCGTTAGCCCTGCGGCGCGAAGTGCTTCAGAATACAGGCGGTGGGCCTGCTGCGGATTTGTTTGGTAGAACGACTTGGGGCTGATTAAAAACTTGAGCGCACGGCCGCCTTCGATAGCGGACTCCATGGTTTCTTCAAGCGCTTCTGACCCGTGAAACAGGTGAAGGTCAACGTCGTACATTGAATCATTGACCTTTTCGTTCAGGCCCCAGTACAGGCTCACCAGGCGGTCGAAGCGCTCTGCCATGCGGTGCATCAGGGTAAACCCGTCGGCCCCGGGGTGCTCGCCCCACTGAATGATGAGCATCCAGTCTCCGGACTGGTTGCTGCGGAGCATGGCGGTGCGGAGTGCACCCACCTTGGCGCGCGGCTGCCAAAAACTCAGTCCCAGAGCAATGGCTTCGTCGCGAAGGGCGTTGCGAATCTCGTTTCCGTACTCCGGAATCAAGTGGCAGTCTTGGACGTCCAAAATTTTATCCCAAAATCCGGGAACGTGAAATCCGAGTCCAGGCTCGTGTTCGGAATCGGGATTTGCGTCCATCTCTCCGCGGGTCTTCCAGCGGTTAAATGTGAAGCTGAACTCAGTCTTGTTGCGGTAGCGAAAGGGGACGGGGGCTGAAATGAAGGGGTTCCAGGTCACGCCGTCGCGGGCCACTCCGCCGACACGTACGAGTTGCTCCTCGACTTCGCTCGCTTTGAATTCTGCCTGGCTGGGGTAGCCGAGGTGCTGCCATGGGCATCCGCCGCAGGACTCAGTGTGGGCACACGATGGAGCCACGCGAAGCGCAGAGGCAGTGACCACCCGATCGACGCGGCCCTCAAAGAAGTTTTTGTGGCGCTTTACGACGCGAACGTCGACGACGTCGCCGGGAGCGGCTCCGCGCACTAGAACTGTTTTGCCATCTGAGGTCTTGCCGACGGCTACGCCACGCCCACCGGCGCGATCAATTTGAATGTTTTCGAGAATCACTGCGCAAAGGTAGGGCGCTATCTTTGGGTAAATCCTTGACCTATGAAGCCTCACGAGTACATTGCCCAAGAAGACCGCTACGGAGCCCACAACTACCATCCGCTTCCCGTCGTGCTTCAGCGCGGAGAGGGGCCGTACGTCTGGGACGTCGAAGGTAACCGGTACTTTGACTTTTTAAGTGCGTACAGTGCTGTGAATCAAGGACATAGTCACCCACGAATTGTAGGTGCACTCGTGGATCAGGCCCGGACGCTCGCGTTGACCTCTCGTGCGTTTTACAACGATCAACTTGGCGCGATGGAGGAGGCAATGGCCACTCGATTTGGCTACGATAAGGTCCTGGCGATGAATTCCGGAGCCGAAGCCGTCGAAACCGCCCTAAAGCTCGCGCGCCGTTGGGCCTACGACGTCAAGGGCGTGGCCAACGACCAAGCCATTATTCTGGTGGCGAGCCAAAATTTTCACGGCCGCACCTCGACCATCGTATCCTTTTCGAGCGATCCCGACTCGTACGGCGGATTTGGCCCGGCAATGCCTGGTTTTCAGATAATTCCGTACGATGACCTCTCGGCCCTCGACCAAGCGCTGGCCAACCCCAATGTGGCCGCGTTTCTTGTGGAGCCGATTCAGGGAGAGGCCGGCGTGTACGTGCCTTCAGACGGCTACATCGCCGGCGCTGCGGCCCGCTGCCGAGCGGCGAATGTGCTGTTGATGGTCGACGAAATCCAAACGGGCATTGGCCGTACCGGCGCGTGGTTGGCCACGTGCGGAACCTGCAGCTGCGCCGCAGGTCGCTGCGAGCGCGATCCCCAGACCTACGTGCGCGCCGACGTACTCATTTTAGGTAAGGCCCTGTCGGGTGGAGTCTATCCCATCTCAGCCGTTCTTGCCGACGACGAAATCATGCTCACGATTAAGCCTGGCCAGCACGGTTCCACGTTCGGGGGCAACCCCATCGCGGCGCGCGTAGCTCAAGTAGCCCTGCAGGTTGTTGAAGATGAACAGCTCATGCAGCGCGCCCGCCGCCAAGGAGCGCATTTTAGGGACACGTTGGTGCGTGAACTAGGCAGCCACCCGCTCGTCGCACAGGTTCGGGGCCGTGGTTTGCTCAACGCAGTAGTAATCAACACCCCTGAAGATTCGCACGTTGCTTGGGATCTCTGTGTCGCCATGGCTAAGGCGGGCGTGCTCGCCAAGCCGACCCATGGGAACATCATTCGGTTTGCCCCGCCTTTGGTACTCACTGACGCCGAGCTCGATGAGGCTCTCGGTCGGATCGTCGACACGGTGAAAAATTTTACCGCTGCGTAAACATTTAAAAACCTTTGTGGTTTTAAAAGAGCCCGCGGGAGGTTGGCGGATTTCGGTTCGCCAGGTGTATAGGGTAGTTTTCTCCCGCGGGCTTCCCTTTTTTTTACAGTTGATCTTCTTTGGGCGGCCACGTAGCCATCCAATCCTGGTACATGCTGTTGAAATGCACCCTAACTCGTTCAAGAAACTCAGGAGTAACCGTAGCCCACACGGCGGTTGGGCTCGGGAATCGGTCGGTCGGATAGCGGTAGGTCTGCTTCATTGGGCCCGCCTCGACCTCAACGAGGTAGTTTGATCCAAAGTGAAACAACTGAATCCGAAATGTAGGGTGGGGAAGTTGGTCGATGACGCGCACGGTAAAGCCTTATAAATCAGCGCGAAGGCTGATGTTAATCAAACGATTGGTCAAGTAGTTGGGAACCGCGTAGTAGCTCGCAGTACTGATGTCCATTACCCAAAAATAACTGGCGGTGTTTCGGATTTCGAGGAGGTTGTAGACCTCGAGGGCGAGTCGTGGCTGGATTCCGCGCCAGGTTGGCAGCACGCGCTCAAATCCCAAATCCATGCGGCGGTAGGGCGGAGCCTTAAACGGCTTCGGATTTTCAAGCGGAAGGCCGAACGGGAAGCCACCCGTGACGTTCGTGACCAGGTACACGCGGTTCTGTGGCTGGCCAGGGAGGTGGTCTTCGACGCGCATACTGAAGGCGAATCGGTAGTCGGTTCCGCGCCGCTGCCACATGTCGTCAAATCGCTCGCGGGCCCGAAAGAGCGAGAGTGAAATCCAGGATTCGGCGTCGCCCACCCACGTGCTGTGCAGCTGCTGGTCCAGGCCATACATCACGGCGAGGCCGGGATCGGTTCCGAGGTAGCGAATGCGCATTCCGTCCTGCTCAAAGGCAAATGCGCGGTCCTGGTACTTGAGGTAGGCCTCGACTTGGTACATCCAGGGGCGTCCGAGGCGGGTTCCGTAGCGTTTGGTGCCGGCGATTACGTGCCAGGCGTGCTGCATTCGGGCGTCGGTTTCAAGTCCGTTGGCAGTCCAGTTTCGGAGCTCGCGCACGCTCGCCGTTTGTGCGTAGCTGCCCGCATTGAGGTAGGCCAGCCAGGTGCTGCGCCCTGTTGGTCCTACTGAAAGTGAGGCGCGTGGACTCCAACGCCATTCGCCCGAGCGGCTGTCGCGCACGAGGCGTTGACCTGCCCGAAGCTGAATGCTGTAGGCGGGACCGACCCACTGCTGGCTCCACGTCGACGAGAGCCAATGCTTGATGTTGCGCAGTTCGCCCTGGCTTTGCAGCACCGAGTACAGTTCGAGCGTTGAATCGGGTAGGTAGGAGGTGTCGTTTGGGCCAATCACCACAAGGGTGGGTTGGTGGTTGAGGCTGTACCCGGCGGAATCCAAGTTGATCCATTCTGAAACCCGATCCTGCGCGAACTGAACGCGCTGTCCGACCGTCCAGTGCAGCTGGGCAGACTCGCTGATCATGTGGTTGCCGCGCAAGGCACCGTGGAACTCGCGCACCCACAGGTCGTTGCGCGCGTAGCGCTGAAAGCCACCGCTGCCGCGCAAGTAGCTGATTTCGCCAAATTGGTCAGACCCCATGTTTGTGTTCACGTCGCCCAAACGGTAGGCAGATTCGACGTCAGAATGTTCGCGTTCAAGCGCTTGCGACCAACTGGCTTCAGCGTCCAAGACGCTTCGTTGCCCTAGTGCCCGCCGAGTGCGCCACCCCGCAAATGCGTTTTCAAACCCGTAGAACTCGGTGCCGGCCATCGCGACCTGAAGGCGCAAAACCTGGGTTACGGTTCCAAATTCAGTGGTCCGGCTGGTGGGGGCCAATCTGAATCCATTGGACTGCGCAATACCCAAAAATTCGTGGCGCCAGGCTCCGTGCCGGCCGCTCCAGACGATTTGGGCATCGCGTGAATCAGCGCGAAAGTCGCCTGAGATGTCGCCGGTACGGGCAAAAAGTACGTTGCTTCGGTAGCGCAGGCTCACCCCGAGGTTGCCGTGCCACAGCGTGGCTCCGCCTGAGAATCCGCCCAGGCGCACGCGAGCCTTTGACGAATCGCTGCGCCCGTAGTTGACCTCGAGTGCCGACGAAAGCTTATCGCCAAGCTCAGCGTGAAACCCGCCGGCGGTAAACGTGAGTGACGAGACGAGGTCGGGATTGAGCACGCTCAACCCCTCTTGCTGCCCAGAGCGAGCGAGCTGGGGTCGGTACAGCTCAAAGCCGTTCACGTACACGAGGTTCTCGTCGTAGGTTCCGCCGCGCACACTGTACTGGCTGCTCAGTTCGTCACTCGCCACGACCCCGGGGAGCGTACGCAGCAGCGACTCCACCGACCCGGTGGGTGTTCCCAGTCCTGCCAGCGTTCCGGACTTGAGCCGAATTTGGCTCGTCTCGGTCCGAACCCGTTCGCCGGTCACCGTAGCTTCTTGGAGCTGGGTTCCGCGCTTCACAGTGTCGTTGAGGGCCGCAGCAAGCAGCGCCGTCGCGAGCAAGCTCAAACCTTAGCGTTTTTTTAAGGATTCAAAAAACTGCGCCCAGGCAAACGGATCGCTCAAGCGTCCGAGAATCGCCGTGGCTCCATTGCTGCCGTAGTAGCGACCTGAATTGTAGAGCTGCTCCTCCTGAGCCTGAATGATGTAGCGCTGCATCTCGTTCGAACTCATTCCCATGGCCGCCGCTTTTTCTTTCAACGCTTGAATCGCGAGGTTGCGCAGGGCTATATCGCGCTGGGTCGTTTCGATCTCCATGCGCAGTAGCTCGCGGTTTAGATCCTCGGGCCGTGGCCAGGGGTACAGCACGACTTCGTCGAGTTCGATTCGGTTCCAGCGCATGAATACGGTGGCGAGGTAGCTCTTGCCGTGCAGGCTGTCCGGAACCCAAAGCTGCTCCTCTTCAAAGCCAAAACGGCGAAACTTGAGGGTGTCTCCCGGAACCGCGGTAATGCTAAAGAAGCCGTCATCCCCGGTTGTGGTGGTGGTTCCGCGCTTGGCTACCCAAAGCCGTGCATTCGGAACCGTTTGAAGCGTCGAGTCCTGAGTCAGCACCACGCCACTCACCTGAACCACGGATTGGCCCGAGAGCACGAGGCTTGCGCCCCACAGAATTGCGGCAAAAAATCGACTCATAACGTGTAGGTAAAGATAGTGAGGTTGCCCAGCTCGTCTTGGACCTGGACTTCAAGCGTGCCGGTCGCGTCACCCACATGGACTGCGAGGGTATTTGTTTTGGCATCGAGGTAGGCCCAGCACCACTGGCCATTGACCTGTGCGCGCACCACTTCCACATCCAGCTCGTCTTTGGTCTGCAGCAGAACGCTTCCCTGCGGGGTTCGGCGAATGAAGCGGCAACTTGGACCTTGGGTATCGGTACGTATTTCGGCCGAGCCGCAGGTTTTTGACGTGTAGCGAATGGCTCCGTCACTGGTGCGCATTCCCGGTATTTTGGCGGAACCGCGTCCATCGCGCACCGCCAAGTACGTCTTGTCCCACAGTGAATCGGGGATTCCGTGCGGAACCCACTCATAGTGCACCGGTTTGATCGCCGCGACGTCCGGAGTCACGCGAATCGAACGCCCTTCGGCAGCCAGGGTCACGTTCTGCTTCCATGCAAAAGCACGGGCTGGCACAATGAGGCGTACCGCTCCATCGCGAAGCGTTGCAGCCGGTTGCGGCACTCGATCTTCGAATGCCGGAACGCGAACTACGCCACTCCAAATGCGCGCGCCACCTGAACGAATTGCTACGGCATACCGCCCACTCGCCCGTGGGAAGTCCAAATAATGCCGCCAACCCGGGGCGGGCTGGGTAGGGGTGGGGTGAATCAGAAATCCACGAACACCCTGCTGCTGGTGCAAACCCAGTGCGAGTCCAGCGTCTGCGCCCCGCTGCACGTCAAAGCTCCAGCGGTTCAGTGACCATGTGGCGCGTAGGCTATCTGAAACCACCACCTCAAAATCTTGCTCCGGAAGCGTTAACGCCAGGTCGTACCACGAGTCGACCGAAACCGAGTCTCCAGCCGGCCTCCAGCGGCCCTCACTCAATGCCCACAGTTTGGGACGGCTTGGATCCAATGGAATGGCCAAACCGTGGGCCGCAGGGTCGAGAATTTCTTCGCTGGACTGGTCGCGAACCTCAAAGTGAAGGTGGGGTCCGCCTGAAGACCCCGAATTGCCACTTAGTCCGATCACCATGCCAGCGGTCACCGACAGCACGCCTTTGGGAGGATAGAGGTCCAAACGGTAGCTGCCCCGGCGCTTCGCTTCAGACTCAGTAAACTGCCAGATTTCGTCGCTGAAGGACTCTAAGTGGCCGTACACGGTGGTGAACCCGTTCGGATGGTCGAGGTACAGGGCCCAACCGTAGCCGTCGGGTCGCACCACGATGCGGCGCACCCATCCGTCGGCCACAGCATACACTGGCCTGCCCGTGGTGCCGCCGGTTCGAAGGTCGATTCCGCTGTGAAAGTGGTGGTTGCGCAACTCCGCGAGCTCGCCCGAAACCGCGAGTGGGCCATCCAAGGGCTGGTGAACAATGAGCTGGCTCCAGAGCGGAACCGTCAGTATCCACGCGAGCAACGAAGCGATTTTTGGCATTCCACCAAGATAGAAATTCCCGTGCCAAACTGCTACCTTTGGCCTATGGCGGATTCCCTCGATCGCATTGGCGTCATTCAGGCCCAAGTTCACGACCTCATTGGCAAGTACCGTCTTGCGGTGGGTGAGCTCGAACAGCAGTCGGGCGTAGTGGCCGAGCAGGACCGCAAAGTGCGCGAACTCAGCGCTCAAATCAAGGCACTGCGCAGCGAGAATGAGGAACTTCGACTTCTGATTTCATTCAACGGCGACGCCGCCGCCCGGGCTAAGTTGGCCAAGCAGTTGCAGTCCTGGTCCAAAGAAATTAATCAGGTGATTTCGAAACTTCAGCCATGAGTCAGGACCAACTTCGCATCAAAGTGAACATCGGCGGACGCACGTACCCGCTGACGATTCCGCGCGCCGAAGAAGAGCAAGTGCGCAAGGCGGTTGCCTTGATTCAAAGCACGGTAGGCCGGTTTGAAGAACGCTATGCGGTGGGCGACAAGCAAGATGCCTTGGCAATGTGCGCCCTACAGATGGCCAACCAGGTGGCGAGCTTGCAGCAGGGTTCGGTGCCCCAGGGCGAAGAAGACGAGCGGCTCAAGCAAATCCAAGGACAGCTCGATGCGGTACTTGGCACCAAGCGCTCGGCGCTTTAGCGGGGACTCAGGTCGGTGATGATGGGCTCGACTTCGTTGCGGAGCGCCCAGTAGCTTTGGTAGCTCGGCGACCATGCGCGCCGCTCGGCCACGGCCGTGTGAAGCCAACCCATTTCAGTTAAATAGGATTCGCACCAGCGGCGCACCGCTCCGTCGGATTCGATCCAGTCGTCGACCAAGCCCTCTCGGTCGGCGATAGCTTGCACTCCTTCGGTATGTCCCCAGCGAACCATTGCTCGCCGGCCCACTAAGGCCGCGAGGCCAAGGTCGAGTACGTCGTCAAACACAAATCCCCATTGAGCTGCGGGCAGGCTCCAGCGTGATTCGAGCAGAGGGACGGCTTTGGTCTTGTCCCGCGCATAAAAAATGAAGTCGTCGTAGTGCTCCCGCTGCACGAGGAACTCGGCCGTTGGATTCCGTTCACCGGTTACAATCGCCACGCGAAGTAGCTCGCCAGTTGCGGCGTAGTGGGCAAAACGCAGCAGATTGATCCCCATCGTGTCGTGTTCGCTAAAGTCGGACTGGCCATCGGGTCGCTTGCGCCCATTGGTCCAAACGCCGTCCCAGTCGAGGATGAGGGCCTTGATTTGCATTAGCCGTTGATGTCCTGTATGTCAATCAAACCTAACGCATTGCCGGACTCATCTTCAACCAAAAGTTGATCTACTTTGGTTTCTGCAAATCGGCTAAAGGCTTCGTTCAGCAGGGCGCTTCCTGAAATCGCAAACGGAACCTTTAGGCTGTGCACTGCCCGAACGGGAGCGTTTACGTCCAGCGTTCCGCGCTGCTCCATGAGTCGGCGAAGGTCGCCGTCCGTGAAGAGTCCAACGGCGCGTCCCTGTTCGGCCAGCACCACAGCACCAAGTCCGCTGACGGTCATGGCGACGAGGGCGTCCCGCACGGGAGTGTCGGGCGAAACAATAGCCTGCGTTGGGCGAAGTACGGATTCTACCCGAACGGTCATGCGGCGATGGTCCTCATCAAACTGTGCGGTTCCGAGCGTGGTCAGGTGGTTGTTGGGCAACTGCTGGCAGACCGACCACGGAACCGTGACCGCATCCACACCCAAGTCCATTGCGTTGCGCACGTGTTCGCTGTGCCGCACCGACGAAAACATCACTTTTGAGGCATATCCGTGGCGCTCTTTGAACGCAACGATTCCGTCTACCAATGCGAGTGCGTCAGTGCCTTGGTCCTGAAGGCGACCGACCAACGGACACACGTAGGTGGCTCCCGAATTCATGGCCATGTAGGCCTGCTGGGGCGTGTAAATCAGGTGCACATTGGTCATGATGCCCTCTTTACTGAGTCGCGCACAGGCCTGAACGCCGTGCAGCGACACGGGAATTTTAAACACGGTCGTCTCTCTCGCAAGCCCCATGGCCAGTAGGCGGTGTGCTTCGGCAACGATTTCGTCTGCGGAATTCCCGAGGGCCTCAACTTGAATCACGGGCACGTGCTTCGCCGTCTCGAGGAGCCAGGCGTCGACGTCGGCAACTCCTTGACGCTGAAGGAAGGTGGGGGTGGTGGTGAGTCCGTAAAAGATTCCGAGTTGAAAAGCGGCCGAAATTTCAGTGGGGTTGGCCGAATCGAGGTATAATTCCATGGGGCCAAAGTACGAAGCCTGTGCGTACTTTGCAGTCTAAAGCCCTTGTGTAGTCTATGAAGAAGCTCTTGGTTGCCAACCGTGGCGAAATCGCCCTG
>JBDLUG010000011.1:0-19022 GCA_039805405.1 Bacteroidota bacterium | reverse complement strand
GCGCCTGACGAAGCTCGACCACCACGTTGGGGGCATCTACGCGGTAGAGCTGGGCATTGCTGAGGTCGGCGAAGTTGGTGGATCCGCCCGCGCGCACCAACAGCGAGCTCAGGCGCTCGTCGTAGCTGCCCAGGGCGTAGTAGCCGGGGTACTTGACCTCTCCGCCAACGTAGACCAGCTTTTGAAGGCTGTAGTTGGGCTTTTGGCGCAGCACGACCTGGTCATAGGGCTGCAGGGCGAAGCTCAGGGCCTCGGACTGCTGGTCGGGGTTCTGGGTGTAGGCTTCAGGGAGCTCGAGGGTGAAGAGCTCGGCGCGTCGCTTGCGTGAAGCGTCGGTGTTCACGCGGCTGATTTCCACGCGACTGAGGTCCGCGTCGAGCTTGGTTCCGCCGGCCATGCGCAGCACGTCGCCCAGGGTCAGACCCTCGGCGTAGGCCACCTTAACGGGCTGGCGAACGGCGCCGCTGACGGCAATGGCAAGGCCCTCACCCAAGTCGGGGTTCTCGAGCACGTACAAGTGGTCGCGGTTGCTCAGGGCCGCGTTGGTGGGGTTCACAAAGACCTTAGATCGGCTGCGGTCGCTGCGCTCGCGGAGCACGTAGCCCTGGGACTGCAGGGCCTTGTCGCTGTAGCCTCCGGCTCGGGCGATGAGCTGGGCCGAGGTTAGGCCTTGAATGTAGGCGTAGCGGCCGGGGTAGCGCACGGCCCCGTAGACCTCGACAAAGTCGGTCAGGGCTTCGTTGAGGGCGGTGACGGTGAGCTGGTCGCCGGGCTTGACCTCGGTGGTGGCAGCCTGGGCCACGGGCACGTCGACGAGACTGAGCTGGCTTCCTATGGGGCGGCGCAGCTGTACGGTGACGGTGTTGGCCTGCTCGGTGAATCCACCGGCGTAGTTGATGAGGTTTTGGACGCTTTCGCCCGGAGCGACCTCGTAGGTCATGGGGCGGCGCACGGCGCCCTCAACTTTAGAGCGCGGCCCGGCGGGTTCAACAACAAGGTGGTCGCCGTCTTGAACAAAGATCAGGGTTGCCTGGCCGGGGTTGCTCAGGTAGCTGTAGAGGTCGAGGGTTTGGACTGTTTTGCCTCCGCGCACCACGCGCACACGGCGCATCGAGCCGGCCTCGGTGGGTCCGCCTGCGGCAGCTACAAAGTTGAAGGCGCTGTTGGTGGCGGGCAGAGTGTAGGTTCCGGGCTTTTGGATCTCGCCGGCGAGGTTGACCGAGATGCTGCGGGCAAAGTTCAAGGCGGTGTGCACTTGGTTGCTTGCAAGGTTGAAGTTGGCGGTCAGGCGCTTGGTCACGGCCTCTTCGGTCTGTGCGAAGGTCATTCCCGACACGTTGAGGCGCCAGAGGCCTGGGAATTCGAGGAATCCACGAGCATCGACCTTGAGGGTTTTGTTGACTAGGGCTGATCCGTAGACCGTGACGGTGAGTTCGTCGCCAGGGCCAAGCAGGTAATTGGCGGGCACTTGAACAACTTCGTTGCCCTGAGTGTAGGGTTTGAAGTCGGCCTTTTGGAAGAAGTCCATGCCAAAGATGTCGCTGGGGTTGGTTACATCTTTGGATTGAGCGCTACGCGTGGCGGCTTGCTTAGCCTTAGGGGCTTCAGCGGGCTGCTCGTTCAGGGTCTTGGTTGAAGTACTGAGTTTCTCGACGCGGGCCTTGAATTTGGCGGCTTCTTCAGAAGGGAGTCCCATGGATGCGGCCATGGATTCGGCATCACCCTCGCTGAGGCCCTGGGCCTTGCCGCGGGCAATCATTTGCTGGATTTGGGCGTCGCTCAGTTGGTCGACACTGACGGTGCTGAGGTTTTGGGCAGAGAGGGCGGCGGTGGCGGCGAAGGCCACTACGGCCAAAAAGCGGTTGAAACGCATGGTTTGGAGCATTTGGCGGCAAAGATACGCGTTTAATCTCAGGGGGGCGTGGGATTTGGGGCGGGGAACGCCGCAACTCCTCCTTGGAATTGCGCGAGATTTTTTAAAATCCGGTTATAACCGGATGCGAGCCGCCCGTTTCTAGTTTCTGGTAGCGAGGTCCACCGTATTTTGATCAATGGACTCAGTAATTAGTACTGATTTTGCTTCGTGCATTTCGCATTATTGGTTTTGATTTTCATGATAAAATACGCTTTATTGATTTTGTTTTTCATAAAATCAAGTTTATACTGCCGTCACCGCAACCCGCAGCATGTGGCGATTTATGGAAGAGAAAAAAGCGTCACGAGGCATACGGCTTTCGCTGGAACCCTTTGGAAAACAACAAAATATAGATGCAGTTCCGCTGTGCGCGGTGAAACTAGTTACCAGTAGCTAGTTACGAGTTCTTGATTCCCGCTCGGAGTCCGCGCCCAATGGACTTGAGGCGCTCGCGGCGGTCGGGCAAAAGGGTCAGGGCATAGAACAGGCGTAGGGCAAGGTAGCCGACGCGAAGGACGGCCCAGCCGGGAAAGCGCAGGCCGTGGCGGCCCAGCAGCCATAAGTTGTTGCGGAACTCATAGAATTCGCGGTAGGGCCGGTGGTAGGCAATGCCCCGCTTGTCGTGGCGGTGAAAGATGAACAGCCACGCGGGCAGCGGATGCACGTCGCCCAGGGCGTGCTCGAGGCGGGACTGGGGCCACTCACAGACCGCGTAGCCGCGGGCGCGGGCCTTGAGGCAGTAGTCGTGGTCGACGCCGTCGATGAAGAGGTCCTCGTCAAAGCCGCCAAGGGCCTGCCAGGTGGGCAGGTGCACGAGGCTTCCGCTCTGAATCAGCAGCCGTACCGGGCGTGGGCGGTCAGTGCGGCGCCCCTGGTTGAGGTAGTCGGGGCCGAGTACCGCGGTTTTTGTGGGCAAAAGACTCAGTGCCTGAACGAGTTGCGAGAAACCGTCACCTAGGAACTTCGAGTCCTGGTCCATGGTGAGCAGCCAGTTGTAGCCCTGGTCTATGGCGCGCCGGGCGGCCTGGTTGAGGGCGGTGGCGATTCCGAGGTTGACGGGGTTGTGAATGAACTCGAGGTTGGGGTGGTCGAGCGCCAGGTCGGTCGCGGGGGAATTGGCGACCACGAAGAGCTTGGCCACGCCCGAATAGGTGGGCAGGGCGGCGCGAAGGCGATCCGCATCAGGGTGAAAGAGGACGACGACGCCGGCGATGCGGGGGCTAGTGGGCACGGCGCAAGTAGAGGTAGGTGCGGGCCAGCAGGTAGCACTCGACGAGGACCGCGGCGCCGGTGAGCCAGGTGACGGCGTAGTGGCCGGTCAGGTAGAGGGCGGCCACGGTGAGCAGGTAAAAGGCCAGGGATTCGAGCGAGAAGCGCATGACGGCACGCTCGCCGTTCTCGGCCAGGGCGCGCTGGATGACCACGACGCTGTTGAGGCCGACGACCACGATGTTGAGCGAAAGGATTTGAAGGACCGACTCGGCGATACGCTCGCCTTCACCGGGCAGTCCGGGCGACAGCAGGGGCACGATCCAGGGGGCGGCAGCGAAGACCGCGAGGGTCAGAGCGGCATTGAAGACCACTGAATAGGGCGCGAAGCGCTGCACGGTTCCGCGGGGCTCGGGGGTGCTGCTCAGGCGCGGGAACAAGCTGAGGCCCAAGATCTGCTGGGGCGCTTTGGCGAGCTGCACGACCTTCTCGGCCAGGTCGTAGTAGGCCACCTCGGCCATGCCAATGGCGCCGATGAGGACGCGGTTGGCGTTGACGTAGAGCATGCCCGAGAGGTTGGTGATAAAAAAGGGCCAGCCTTCGCGCAGGTGGCGGGCGATCTCGCGGGGGCGCGGAGCCTGGATTCCGCCCAAGCGGCGAAACAGCATCACGGTGGCCACCACGGCCATGGCTCCGGCCGAAACCGTGTAGGCCATGGGAACCAGCCAAGCATCTTTGGGCAGGACCACCCAGGCGAGCAGAAGCCCGGCTCCGAGCAGTTTAGCGGCGATGTTGAGGGTGGCCGAAGGGGCGACGTCTTCGACGCCCTGAAAGAACCAGACCGGGAAGAAGGCCTCATAAACCACCACGTGGAGCGAGAAAATGAAGACAAATAGGTGGTCGTGGGTGAAGGGCCACAGGGCCAGTACGCCCAGGTAGACGGCGACGACGACGGCGAGCAGAAAGAGCTTCATCCACCAGAGCTGGCTGGCCTCGCGGCGAAGCAGGGCGGGGTCGTGCTTGCTGCGGCTGATCAGGCGGGTGCCATAAATCTCGGTGGCGTAGTTGGCCCCCATCATGAAGTAGGTCGCGACGGCCTGGGCAAAAATGACCAAGCCAAAGAGGTCGGGGCCCAGCCTGTACAGCAGCACAGGGTACAGCGCCAGGGGCAGCAGCACGTTGACGGCGCGGAGCGCCGCTAGGGCTCCGTAGTTGCGCCACAGCGGTTGCACCCGGTCGGTCCAGCTCATAGCATCGGGATTCGGTAGTCGGCCGGGCAGTAGTCCAGGGCCTCGGGCGGACGGTGCGCGATCACGGTGGCGGGAATTCCGCCCACCACAGTCAGGGGCGCCACGTCTTTGGTGACCACGGCTCCGGCGGCCACCACCGCACCGCGGCCCACGGTAACCCCTGGCAGGATGGTGCAGCGCGTCGACAGCCAGGCGTAGTCTTCGACGGTCACGGGCCCGCCGCTGTTGGGAAAGCCCGGCAGGCGGTAGTCGTGCTGCAGCGTGTAAATTTTGACCTCTGACGAAATGTTCACATTTTGGCCGATGCTCAGGCCCTCGCGGCCGTCGAGTTCGCATCGGTCGCCGACCACCGTGCCCCGGCCAATGTGGATTCGGCGCGGACGGCGCAGCTCAAACCGCCCCATAAGGACCGCACCCTTGTGCAGGTTAAGGCCGTACAGGCTGCGTAGAATAACGTTGCGCAGGTGCATGCTCGGCAAGGCCGCCGTGAGGCGCAGCCCGAGGTAGTAGAGTCCGACGGCGTAGGCGCGCAGCATTAGAGGCGGTAGATGGCGTTGAGGTAGAACTGGGGCGTGAGCGAGTTCTGGCCCGGCTGGCGAAAGGCGTTGCCCGGCTGTTCAAAGTCAAACTGCCAGTTAAAGTTCCAGGTCTGCATCATTTGGACCTGAGCCTGGATGATGAAGCCATAAAAGCGCTGCTGGTAGCTCAGGAAGCCGCTGAAGTCGATCCATCGCTTAGAGATGTCGCGAAAGGTTCCGCCCACAGGGTACTGGATGTAGGGCAAGCGGTAGTAGTAGGTTTCGCGGTTGTGCTCGTAGCGCTCGACGCGCAGGGTCAGCTTTTTGTCTTTAGAACCAAACCAGCTGAGGGCTCCGGTTTGGATGGCTCCGCCGGGGCCGATTCCGGCGCCTAACACCTGGCCCATATGAGTGTAGCCTCCGTTCAGAGGGTGGGTGTACCAACTGTAATTGTAGGCCCGTGCGGTACTCGACAGACCTTGGGCGATCTCGGTCATTTCGTACTCGAGCATCAGCCAGTGGTCCTTCTTCTTAAGCGGCGTCATCTTGCGGAATCCGAGCATATAAGCGCGGGTGTGGTTGATGTCGCTGATGAGGTCCTCAAAATCCCAGGCGGCATCCTCACGGCCAAATTCCGCATAAAATTCGGCATGGGATTCGGGCATCACGTATCGCAAGTAAATGGAAACCAACTGGTTGCGGTCTCCACCGTCTTCGCCAGACACGTTCTTGAGGACTGGTCTGAAAATTTCGGCCAACGAACCGATGGTAAGCGAGTCCGCCGTGGTCATAATCGAGCGGTTGGCGCCCACATAGAGCCCCGGGAACCACTTGGGCTGAAAATTGACGGCAATGCCCGTAAAGCCCTTGCGCTGGTTGTCGAGCGACGAATCCCGCACAATCGGCGCGGTCACCCAAGGCCAAAATTGAATGGTATTGAGTCCGTAGGGATAAAATCCGCTGTAGCCCAAGAGACCCGAAACCGCCTGGAATTCAATGGCTCCAGCAAACGTTTGTATGGGTTTGTTGCTGTGCGCCGTGAGGTGAAAAAATCCCGGCGCGTTGTTGGTCATCAACAACGAATTGTAGTGACCGGGGCCCCACCAAAGGTTCTCGGTACTCACCCCTACCCCGACTTGCTTGGTGTTGAACTTGAGGTAGCTCTGGCCCCAACCCTCGTAGCTGTAGGGGTCCTGACCAAACTGGTCGGGCATGTCGATGCCCCACTGGCGAATCGGCGGCTGGTCAAACGGCTTGTTTTGGGCATACAACCGCTCAGGGCGAAACTGGCCCTCGAAGGGGCCGAGCTTGGCGTAGGCTCCGACCGAATAAAACGTTTGAAGGCCGACGTTGGGCACCATGGGGCCGTCCTGCCATCCGTAGGGGTGGTGGGTGTTGTAGCGCACGCGCACTTCGGCCGGCAGCACCACCGCCTGGACCGCGCCCTTGAGGTAGCGCGCCTGTAACGGAATATTGGGCAGCAGCGCGGCATCTTCAGGATTGAGCGCGCTGATTTTACCCTTGGTGCTGTCTTGAAGGAGTCCGTACTTGGTGAACGACTGAGACAGATCCGCAAAGGGGTTGTCGTGGGCAAAGGGCATCTTGGCCTTGACCGCATAGGGGTGGTGCACCGGGCGAATGCAGTAGCTGACGGTGAGCGGTTGCTCGCCAGTCAGTTGGGCCATGCGCACGCGGTCTTCATAAAACGTCATGCCGACCGGAATGCTTTGGGCAGCAGCCCTAAGCGTCAGCAGGCTTATTATCAGGTAGTTGTATGGGCGCATGGCTTGGTGGTGGATTGATTCGGCGGTAGGCCAAAGCTAAAAATAAGAACGGCAGCGGGTCGCCAATGGTGCCCAATATGATCATATTGAAGAGAAATAGCACGACAACCGCCCGCGTATTGGGGTTTTGCCACATCGCCTTGGGGCTGATGTAGGGCCACATGGCCACCGCAAAAAGGATGAATCCGACTACCCCCGTTTCGAGAAAAAGGTCGGCGCTAAAGGCGGTGGGCCGAAACCCGTCGTAGGGCGAGTAGTACATTTCAAAGAAGGCCACCTCAATCTCGCTGATTCCGAGGTCTAGAAGTGAGGTGATGCTCGCTTGCGGCCAAGAGCCCAGTCCCCAACCGAAAGGGTGCATGATTCCAAACGGGTAGCTGCCCATGAGGCTGACAGTGCGGATTCCGCCTTCCCACATTACGTAATCAAAAAGGTCTTTGTAGCGGTCACTGTAGAAGACGTTGTAGACAAATTCGAGCGAGCGCGGCAGGTCGTTGTTTTTGCCGTACCAGCCCAGGGCCAGGACAAAGGCCACGGCGATTGCGAGCACGGGCTTCCAGGCCTTGCGCCAGTTTTGGTGCGAAACCACATAGATGGTCATGATGATGAGTCCGGTCAACGACCGAATGATCACGATGTCATAAATGGCCATTGCGGCGGTCAAAATCAAGCCCTTGGGCGATTTTTGGTCCACGTTCAGCAGCAAGATGGCGTAGGCGAAGTAGTGGTGCACGCCAAAAGCATGGTACGAAGGCTCAGCATAAAGCCCGCTGCAGCCCCGCCCGTAGTCCCACGAGGTGGGCACCCAGCGGTCGATGAAAAAGTTCATGGGGCGCACCAGGAATCCGGGAAAAATCGCGAAGTACTGCATGAGGCTCACCGCGACGTTGAGGCCAAACATGAGCCAAAAGGCGCGGTTGAGGTACTTGATTTCGTCGTCGCCGACGGTGAGGACAGTGAAAAAGACGATGGACGCGTTGATCAAAGCCATCAGCGAGCGCAGGCCGATCATAAAGATTCCGCCCGTGGCGACGTAGTATCCGAAGCTCAGTACAAGGTAGCTGGCAAAGATGATGTAGGCCAGGCTGGGCCTCAGGTCGCGGCGCACCGCATAGGCCGAGGTCCACGGAAAAATTTCAGGCCGCCCCAAAAACGGGGTATTCGTCCCCAAGGTGATGTTGGGCACGAAAATCAGGTGGGCGAGCAGCTTGCGGTACCAGGGCATTACGCGCGAACTGATTTTGTGAAATCCGGATATACCCGGATTTTGGGGTTTTGGGTGCGGCGCAAGACCTTATCGGCCAGGCGCAGCGCGCGGTATCCGATTCCCGTAAACGGGTGCAACTGGTTACTCGCTACTAGCAACCGACTCAAGGAGTGCTCCCAAAGGATGGTTTGGCGCTTGCGGGCGAGGTCTGCGGGGGTTCGAGGGCCCTGGTAGCCCACGCCGGGCATCGGGTTGTTCAGCCAACGGTCCAAAAAGGCTTCGTAGGCTGGGCTGGGTTCTGCGGCCGGTTGGACCAGCGTTGCGCGCACCGCGGCACAGAACGACTCGAGGTCGGCCCGGGTCGGCAAGAAGAAAATCCAGCTGGACGCATAGGGGTCGGGGATTTCGGCGGGTCGCTCGCGCGGGGCCGGGTACACGTCGCAGTGCGCGCCAGCTGCGCGCAACGAGTTACTAGCTGCTAGTAGCCACCGGGCCCAAAGGCCCGATGCGTGCCGGTCGAGCAGGGTGTCGTTGACAAGAACATAGGGCCCCGTGGACTGTGCGTGCTGTGCAGCGGCGGCATAGGCGCCAAATTCAAAATGAGCGTTCCCGACGTAGTTGGGCTCACTCGCCCGGTCAGGATGGGTGTGCAACAGGGTGAGCTGTGCACTGAGGCGGTCAGCCCAGCGCTGCCATTGAGCCTGGCGGGCCGGCGTCCAGTGGTAAGCGACCCCGAGGACTTCCATGCTTAGGACTTGCGAAAGAGGGCTTGGTAGATGCCAAAGGCTCCGCCGGCAAGGCCGCCGAGCAGCATCCACTGCCACCATTCGTACCCTGAGCGCTGAAGTGGGAAGTTTGGACGCTCAACCACCTGAATGAGCGGAGTTTGCTTGCGCAGTCCGATCTCAGCAAGGGTGAGGTTTTTGGAGATTTCTACATACAACGCATTGGCAACCTGCAAGTTGACAAAACTCTCGTACTGGTCTACCTGACCGCTTTGAAATATCGGGTTGACGACGTTGTCGTAGGCGCTGGCATTTGCGATCAAGGCCTTGGTCATCTCTGCTTTGGCACTGTCGCGCTGGGCGCGCAGTACATTGAGGTTTCCACGGGCCTTTTCGGTGATGGATTCAAGAAAGTACTCGAGGGTGTTGGCCACGATGGCTTCGGTAAATGCCTTTGAAAAGTGCTTGTCTTCGTGGGTAACGCTCACGCTGATGAGGCTCAGCTTTTTGTCGGGCTTGTACACATCGAGTACCTCGCCGGCCACATAGTTTTTGATTTCGAGCAGTAGCGAGTCGTGCTCTGGAGTGAAGTCGGTCCGCGAGGCGGGAAACACCACGGCTTGGGTTTCGGAATCCTTGCCCCACTTGGTATAGGGGTACAGGTAGTTCACAAGCTGCACGGAATCACCGTTGAGGTAGACTTTGTCGAGCAAGGTGCGTTCGACCATGTAGCGGGTGCTAAACAGCTGTACAAGGGACTCACCCTCAAAGATTCCGCCCGGATTCAGCCCGCCAACGTCGAGGCCAAACTGGGCTAAGAGATTCTGCCAACCCGAGGTTTCGCCCTCTTCGACGGCAATAATCATGCTCGCCTTGAACTGTGCGGGCTTGAGAACCAGGCCGCCAAGACCAAGGCCGGCGCCGAGAAGGGTAAAGACGGTAATGCGCTTCCAGTGCTGGACGACGCGCGAAATGAGCCAGCGCTGGAGTTCTTGAACGTCCTCAAGGGTGATTCCGCGCTGCAGAAGTTCGGCAAATCGACTCATGGCTTAGCGAAGTAAGAAGAACAGGGTCATCGCGAGGCTAGAAGTGGATCCGATAATGCTGCTAATTGCGGCCAATCGGGTTGGGTCAGCTTGGCCAGCGTTCGGGTCGCGCGCTTCGACGTGAATGGTGGAATTACTGTACACCCGCGGGTAGATTGGAACCACGCCGGCAAAGTAGCGTATCGGCGCCGAGCGTCCGTTGGCATATTCCACGGTTACGGAACGGCGGATTCCGTCGGGAGCGATGCCACCTGCTCCGCGCAGGTAGTACAGGGCGCGACGGCCAGGCTGCACGGTGAGTCCAGCTTGGTTCTGCACAGCGCCCTTCACAAACACCGTGTTGATTCGGCGCGGAACCATCAAGGTATCACCATCCTCCACCCGGAAGTTATTGCGCGCCCACCGGCTGGTCAGATCTACTGCAATGGTGTCGGCAATCCGCAACTTCTGCTTCGATGCCTGCAAGTAGTAGGTACTGTCGGTCAGCATTTTGGGCTCCATGTTGCGCTGGTCGCGCAGTTCGATGTACCCGCGGTTGCGCACCACCATGGCAAACTGGGGCATCGCACTCGGTTCGAAATTGCCGAGGCGATTTACGATTCCGCCCACGGCCTCGCCGTCAGAGGTCAACGAATAACCCCCTGGGACTTCTACTGCACCCAGTACGTACACCACCTTTGAGGTGTTGACATTGGACCGCTGGCGGACGCTCACCGTGGCTCCCGCCGAAAGTGCAGTGCCCGTACCCGACCAGTTTAGATCTACGCGGCGAATACTTGACCGACCCGTGAATCCGCCTTCAGGATTGCGCTCAGGAAAAGACACTTCGACATTCTTAAGGTCCCCCGTGCTGCGGACTCCACCCGCCATCAAAATGGCCTGCTCGACGGTCAGACCTTCAAAATGAACAAAGTTCTTGGGGTGGTTGACAAAACCGCGAACGTGCACCGAGTCGTAGGTCATCAGGTCAGTCGCCAATGGAATGTAGAGTGAGTCGTTGGCCTGAAGCGCAACCTGGGCGTCAGCCGGGTTGATTTCAGTGTAGCTCCCGAGCTGGCCTTCGGGGCGACGAACAAGTAGCGCTTTGGTTTGCAGCGCGTTGCGGTCAAGTCCTTGAGCACGTGCGATGAGCGCTGCTGCCGTAAGTCCGTCAGTCCACGCATAGTAGCCCGGGCGCACGACACCTCCGGTTACCGCTACGCGGTTGGCGTAGCGGTTGCGAATAGGGTTGGCGATCACCACATCACCTTGTTCAGGGATGAAGCGAGCGTATTCGTCTGAGGTGACGTCGGCCACGCGGAGTTCGGTTTCGCCCACGCGAAAGATGAGCACCTGACCGCGGTAGCCGCCCTCGGTAAAGCCCCCGGCATACTTAAGTGCGTCAGACATGGTTTCGCCGTCGCGCAGTTCAAAGAGGCCTGGGCGCTTGAATTCACCCATGAGGTTGACTCGGCGTTCATAGACCGGAATCCGAACAACGTCGCCGTCGCGCAGCGTGACATTAGATTGGGTGGATCCGTTGATGATGACGTCATAAAGGTCAAGGGTCGCAACCACCTTGCCTGCCCTAATAACTTGGATGTTGCGGTAGGACCCGAGGTCGCTTGGTCCGCCAGCCTCGTGAAGTACGTGCATGGCGGTGGCGATACTTGGAACAGTGTAGGTTCCGGGCTGCTTCGCCCCCACTACGTGCACTTGAACACTGCGGACTTTACTCACAACCAAGTTGAGTTCGGTCTGGCCGTTCTGCAAAGGGCGGTATCCACGTTCGATAAGGCGCTGGCGAATTTTGGACTCCAGTGCCTCAAGACGCAAGCCGCTTGCTTGCACGAGGCCTCCGTAGGGAATCTCTATAGAGCCGTCAGGTCGTACGCTAAGTTCGTAGTTGGCACTTTGAAGTCCGTAAATGGTGAGTTCGAGCTCGTCACCTGGACCAACCATGTAATCTGGCGAGTAAGCCATTTGAAGGTTTGGGGCAAAGTCGAGTTTACCTTTTTCACGAAAGAGTTCAGAACCAAAAATGAGCGTGTCGCGAAAAATGCTGCGTTGAACATAAGACAGGGTATTCATCGAATCCATAAGGACCGACGACGGCAACCTACTGCGCAGATTTTTAAAGTCCTGGTCGTTTACCGCCTGCTTTTTAATGAACTCTGCCGCCCTCGTGTCGTTGAGGTTTTGAGTCGCAAGGCGCGACCGCATTACTTGAATGTCGTTCTGGGTAATCGTTTCAATGTCGAGGTTGCCCAGGGTACGGCGCCCAAGGACGCCCTGTGCGTAAACGGAGGTAGTCAAGCCCACAGCAAGGGCAAGAACAAGGATGCGTGCGTTCATAAAGCGATTTGGTCGAACCAAAGGTACTCAGTCCTGAAGAAAGGCGTCGGCCTCTTCATTGAATCGCTCCCAGCTGTACCCGTCGACGAGGTGCTGAATGCGCTTTTGGTGCCAGGTGTAGCGCCCGGTATGGATGTCGTCAAAGGCTTGCAGCCATGCTTCGGACTTGTCACATACCAGCGCATGTACCCCATTCTGAATGTTTTTGAATCCAGTGGAGGCGCGCGGACTGAGGATTACGATACGTCCCGAGTGAAAGGCTTCAAGGCACTTGTTTAGAAGGCCGCCGCCGCTGATCATGGGGGCGATGCAGATTCCAAAGTCTTTGAGTTCGGAATTCAGGTCTTCTGCATACTCAAGGTAGGTGATGCCGGCCGCCTTGAGGCGGGTTTTTAGCGATTCTGGGGCATTGACACCAATGACTTTGCCCTCAAAGTGGCGCGAAATAAAGGGTTCTACATGGTCGAGAAACCACTTTAGGCCGTCGTAGTTCGGCTTATAACTCAAGGGGCCCAAAAAGTACCAACCGTGGCGGCCTTTGGGACTTGCGCCCTCTAGTTCGACGTTGATTCCGTTCTCAAGGGGCTTGATTTTGCCTGCATCCCCGTTGAGGCGACGCGCCAGCATTCGGGCGAAGTACTCGGTTACCAAAAAGCTGCGGTCGGCCTTTTTGGCGAGCTTGATGTCCCAGCGACGAATTAGGGGCCACTCAATCAGGTAGTAGAGCTTGTAGGGCGACCAGTTCATACGGGCAGCTCCGGTCTTGTAGTTGTCGTCAACAAGGTCGCACAGGTCGATCCACGTTTCTGATGCGCGCACATTGCGCAGGTAGTCCCCTACCCTGCGTTCGCTAAAAAAGGCCAAGTCAGATTTAGGAAGTGATTCGAGGTAGGCCCGCGCACGACGGTCGGCATAGAATCCGGCCTGAAGCGGCATTCGTCGAATAAAAAGGTACCAAAGGGCGTTGAACGCTCCACGCAGCGGGTGCACTTCAAAGTGCTTGAATTCATGAACGCCCAAGTTGCGCAAGTAGTCCTCGGTCCCCGGATTCATGGGGCGCGCATTGACAAAGACCACCCGCACATTGGCCTTGCCGGCAAAAGCCTCAATCCAGCGCGAGGCCCTTAAAGGGTATCCGCTAGATTTAGGGTAAATGTTACGTTGAAAGACGAACGTGATGGTCTTCACGAGTGCGGTTTGGCTTAGGTGAGGCTAAAATAATGCAATCCGAAGGTCCTCAAGAAAAATGCTCGATTCCGTGGTGAGGGTGCGCGAAAACGAGTTGCTAGTTGCGCACTGCTGACTTCTTGCGTTCAGCACGCTTGACCTTCTTGGCCGCCCTTTTTGCCTTGGCATTCTCGCGGTAGGACTTCTCATAGAGCATCCAGTGCAGTCCGACGTTCACATTCACGCGGTCCATGTTGCTCGGCAGGCCCAGCGTCAGGTTGCCGTCGGTGCCGGTGACGGGCTGCGGAACCATATTGGCCGTGCTCGACCCCAAGCTGAGGGCCAGGCCGGCGGCCAGGCGAACCGTGGTCTGCACGCTCACGCTCGGGCGCATGGCGACGCTGGACACGAGCGGCTGGGTGTAGCTGGCGCTGAGCTGCAGGCGGCGCCCATAAAATCCGTGGTACTCGGCGGCCACCGCCTGGTAGTTCAGGGTCGGGCGGGCTCGGTAGAGGTAGTGCAGCCCGAGCTGGTGCGCCTTTTTGGGGCTGCACCAGTAGGCGGCGAGGTCGGCGCGCTGCAGGGGTCCGAAGCCGCTGAAACTTCCGGTCGAGGTTTGAGCAAGTCCCTGCAATTGAACAAGTAGCGTGTCAAAGTATGCCCCCGGATTCAGCGACGTGTCGGTGGACGAGGTGTAGCTAAAGCCCGAGAACGGCACGCGTCCCGCAAAGCGAATGGCGGTGTCGGGCTGCAGCACTGCGCGCCCCTCAAAGCCCAGTCCTTGGTAGCTGGCAGCCAGCAGCCAGCGGGGCGATGGCGCATAGGTCGCACCCAAGTCCAGCGACGGCAGGCTGCCGTCAGTGAGCTTGGACGCATCAAAATTGAAGCTGCCGTTAAAAAGATCTACCTGTAGCGCCGGGTTGGTGTACAGGGCCGTGTAGCCCTGGGCATAGATGTCGAGTTCGTTGAATCCGTTGCCGCGGTCGACGCTGCGCAGGCCCAGCGAATCAAAGCCCATCACGGCGTGCCCAAGGATTTGGGTCAGGTTCAAGGTGGCGCCCACGCGCAGTTTTTTGCCGAATTCGCGCTGCCAACCCAGGTGCAGGTTGCTGCGGACGCTGACCACCGCCGAGGTCTGCTCAAAGAGTCCGTCGTAGTTGAGGTCGAGTTCGCCGTTGGCGTCCTTCATGCCCCACAGCGCAAATCCCACGAGGTCGCGGTCGACCAAGGCGTTGCCCTCGGCGTTCATACTGGCGCCCAACCAAAACGTGGATTTTTTGGCTTTGAAGCCCATTGAAAAGAGGCCCATGTCGTGGGTGACGATGGCTCCGGCGGCCTCGCTCGGGAACTGCCGCCACAGCGTGCCCAGGTCTCCGCCCAGCACGTCGCCGGCCGCAAAGCTGGTTTGGGCCGTGGTGTTGATGCTTGGCAGCGCCAGCCACACCCGGGCGTCCACGTCGGCCGCGGGGTTGACGAGCAGCGAATTGGGGTTGCCCCGCTGCATGTAGAGCAGATCTTGTGCGCTGAGGCTCAGCGCGAACCAGAAACCAGTAGCTAGAAACAGTGTGCGCATTAGAGTTCAAAGTGTACGTCCAACGAAAGCCCAAGGCGCACCTGCAGGGTGGCGTCGCTGAGCAGCTTGACGGGGTGGGCTGAGGCGCCCGGGGCGGTCCCGGTGCCGAGTTCGGCGGTGAACTGCATCCATCGTCCGCGCGAAAACCCAGGGATTTGGGATTCGTTCACGATGAGTTCATAGGTCGACGTGCTCGGGGCCGTCACGAGCCCGGTGGCCGCGTCGAGCAGGCCCGACACGAGCAGCGGAAGCTGGCCGGTGTAGACCACCTGGCCTGCGTCGTCGTACAGCGTGAGTGCGAGGGTCGCGTCGAGCGGAAGCGTCGTAGTGGTTTCAACCCGCAGCCCCACGGCGCGCACCACGGTGTCAAGGGCGCTCAGGGCGTCGCCCAAATCCACGCTGTCGGTCAGCCCAAGGCCCTGGGCGGTGAAGTAAAACGGGAGTTCCATGAGCACGTCTGCCGCAATCGCACTGGTTCCAGTCACAAAGTTCTCGACGCCCGTGGCCAGCGTGTCGGCATTGATCAGCACCTGGCCGCCGTACGTGAATCGCTGCTTGGGCAGGGTCAAGAAGTCGACGATGTTGGTGTTGTTTTTGTCAAACGTGAGCGTGTCCTGCACCGTTTGGCCGAACTGCGTGGCGGTTTGCGGGTAGGGCAAGATGGTGGGCGGAATCCCCAGCGGATGCAGCCCCCCAGCCGGGTCGGTACTGGCCACATTGAGGTCGAGGGTGATGGGCAGTCCCAAGCTATTGGTGACCGCGAGCTGGACCTTGGGGTCGGCGAAGCTGACGCTTCCGCCCAAGCGGTTGACAAAGTCAAGGTCGAGGTCAAAGGTGTCGGCCGGAATCGCGACCGACTGCTGCCCAAAGAATCCAAGGGCGTGGCCAAATTCGACGTTGGCAAAGCTGAAGTTCATACTCACGCCGCTGGCCGAATCTAAGGTAACGAGCTGGCCCGTGGAGTTGAGGGTAGCCGCGTAGCGAATCGGGAGCTCGTTGTAGGGCTGTGCCGGGTTGGACCCAAGAAAGAGCTGGGCGCCCTGAAACGAGATGCTTCCCGTGGCCGGCTGGCCCGGGGTGAGGTTAATGGTCTGCTGGATGAGCTGGCCGTTGACGGTTCCGCTGGGGAACTGCAGCAGGATGCTCAAGGGTTCGGGCACCGCCGAGGTCAGGCTGTAGTTGAGCTGGCCCTGACTGAGCGCGAGTTCGGTCAGGCGAATCCCTGCGGGGGCGCTGAACGCAAGGTTCAGGGTGTCGTCGACGAGCGTCTGGGTCTGGGTCTGGGCCGTGGCGCTGTAGATGAACAGGTTGCTGCCCGTGAGGCTGAGCTCGAGCGCATCGTTGGTGTCAATGGGCACGTAGGTGCTGGGGACTCCGGGGGTTCCGGCGCCCGGACTGCTAAAGCTGGTGAGGTTGAATTTGAGCTGGTTGGGAATGGTTTTGCCCGCCAGCGCGGCCGGCACGAGGGCGGAATCGCCGGCGGCGATGGTTCCCAAGTTGTAGGTGAGCAGCGGCTGGCCCGCCAGGTTGGCGAGCTCCACCGTGGCGCTGATGGCCGCCGGGTAGTTGTTGACGGCTTTGAGGGTCATGGTTCCGCTGTGAAAGCTGGCGGTGCTGAAGCTCGAGATGGTGGTAGTGGCCAGGGTTCCCGGGTTTTGGGTGGGCAGGGCCGGAATCGGTGCCGTGCCCCCTTGGGCCGCCGCCATGGTGGACGCGAATCCAGATGGGTTGGTGATGCTGCGCGCAAGCAGGCCAAAGGCCACGTTTGCGCCCGCATTGACGTCGGGCAGGGCGATGTAGCCCGCCTTAAAGTTCTCAACGACCGTCGGTTGACTCGGAAGCTCTAAAAATTCAGCCACGCCCACCTGAAGCAGGCCAGGTTGGCGGTACACCAGACGGTAGGTTTGGTCGGGGTCGACGGTTACGAGGGCGGAATCCGGGTTGAACACGTCACTCAAGGTGAGGTCAACGGTGCCGATGGGCACGACGATTCCGGGGCGCAGCGTGACGTCGAGGTCGTCTACGGTGAGCAAGTCGCGGGAGCAGGATGCGAGCGCGACCGCGGCGATGAGTAATGCACTTCCCTTGGTCATGATCGGGGAGAAATTTTAAAATCCGGTTATACCCGAATAGGTGTAGTGTTAAAGGTGGCGCTAATTTTTGACGCGGCGTTGCATCCAGTCGCGTATTTCGTGCAAAAGTTTGGTTCCGTCTGAGTTCCGCACCGGTTCGCCAATGTACAGGTCGACGTGCCACGCGGGCCGCGTAAGCATTTTAAGCAGGTGGCTCACAAACGTATCGTCGTCGACCCAGGCCATTTTGGGGTCGGAATATTCCATGACAAACGGAACCACGGGGACGCCGAGTTCCGCCGCCGTGAAAAACATTCCGGGGTTGAATTCGAGCAGGCCGCGGTCCACCGTCGTTCCCTCAGGAAACACCACCGGACTCAGTCCGCGCTGGACGCGATCCGCCAGCTGCGCCCGAGATGCGCTGCGCGACTCTTTGCTGCTGCGGTCGACAAACACCACGTCGAGCGCTTTTGCACCCCAACCAATTAAGGGCCAACTCTTTACTTCAGCCTTGCTCAGATAAATTTGGGGCGTTGCCGACCTAAAAAACATGACGTCCACATAGCTTCGGTGGTTGGCCATCAAGATTCCGGCTTCGCGCGGCGGAACCCCTTCGCGCACATTAACCTTGATGCCCATCATCCACAGCCACAGCCTTCTACCCACATTTAAGTAGGCATGGCGGAACCGAATCGACGCACCTAGCAGCTTCAAAAGCATGAGCCCAAACACGATGCACAACATGATCAGCAGCATGGACGGAAGGCGGTAGATAATGCGCATGAAGCAAGTAACTGGTTACGAGTAACTGGTTTCAAAGTTAGGCGCTGCCGCCGCACGCCGGCGGAGCCGGACACAAACACCATTAGCCGTTGATTGGGGGTGGGTGGGCGGGTGACAAAACCAAAAAGGCGTAACTTTAAGTAAATGAACCACGCCAAATCCTATCCCCAACTGACCGCCGTGACGCCCCTTGACTCGGAGCATACACGCTTGACGTTTGCTGACGGATCGGAACGAATTCTGGACGAACGCCACATCACATGGCGCGGAACAAAACCTGCCGGTCGGCCAGTTCTGGCCAACTACGGCCTCACGTGGCCCGATGAACTTGTGCATTTGGACGGAACCCCCGTGGCCTTTGACGTGGGGGCCGACGAGGCATATGAGCTCAGCACTCCGCTAGCCAGTAACTAGTAACTAGTAACTAGTAACTAGTAGCCGCCAGCTACAAGCTAGCAGCCGCCAGCCAGTAACCAGTAGCCGCCAGCCAGTAACCAGTAACTAGTAGCAAAAAAAAGGCCCGGCGTTAGCCAGGCCTTTTTTTTACGCGTGGTGCGGGCACTTCCCGCCGTCAGCCGTGCACTTCTTGGTACAGCTGTGGGCGGCGGCGTCACCCTCGGCAGGAGCCGCTTGGGTCGCTTCGCCTGCTTCAGCACCCTCGGCTGCAGGAGCCTCTTGGTGCATGGGGCAGGTTCCGCTCGACATGCACTCAGGCGTGCACACGTGCGCGGCCTCTTCGGTAGCCGGAGCGCTGTGGCCACCCTCGCCGGTGTGGTCTGCGCCACCAATGGCGATGAACGGAGCAATCACAAGGGCCACAATCGAGGTCAACTTGATGAGGATGTTCATCGACGGACCCGACGTATCCTTAAACGGATCACCCACGGTGTCGCCGGTTACGGCCGCCTTGTGGGGCTCGCTACCCTTCTTGAACGACTCTCCGTCGATCACTACACCTTTCTCAAAACTCTTCTTAGCATTGTCCCACGCGCCACCGGCGTTGTTCTGGAACATACCCATGAGGACTCCGCTCACGGTGATACCGGCAAGCAGGCCGCCCAAGGCCTCGGGGCCCATGGTGAAGCCAACGAGGATCGGAGCAATCAGGGCAAGAGCGCCCGGAGCAACCATCTCGCGGATCGAAGCTTTGGTCGAAATCTCTACGCACTTCTCGTACTCGGGCTTGCCCGTGCCTTCCATGATTCCCGGAATCTCGCGGAACTGGCGGCGCACCTCGCGCACCATCTCCATGGCGGCCTTACCGACCGCGCTGATGGCGAGTGAGCTGAAGAAGAACGGAATCATGGCGCCCACAAAGAGCATTGCAAGTACGTCAGCCTTGTAGATGTCGATGCCGTCGATGCCTGCCAGACCTACGTAGGCGGCAAACAGCGCCAGGGCGGTCAAGGCCGCCGATGCGATGGCAAATCCTTTACCCG
>JBDLUG010000010.1:0-19139 GCA_039805405.1 Bacteroidota bacterium | reverse complement strand
CGCCGGGAACCACGCTGGTATTCCACCCGTGCTGCTCGGCACGACGCTTCAGTTCGCCCCCGCTCGTGATGGCCGAAACCATGCATCCGGCCGCCACCGCTTGGTCAAGGGCCGTAAGCGTCTCTTCAGTATTGCCGCTGTAGCTGCAGGCCACCACCAGGGTGTTTGCGCCAACCCAGTTCGGCAGCGAATAGCCCTTATTCACCACCACCGGAACCGTCGCCGTGCCCGCGCAGAGGTCGGCGGCAATGGTTCCGCCAATGCCGCTACCGCCAAGGCCGGTGATCACCACGTGCTGTACGGGGCGAGGTAGGGGCTGCCAAACCTTGGCTACACCTTCGGCAATTTTCAGTGAATCAGCAACATGCTGTGGAAAGTCTTGAATGAGCTTGAGCATCATGGCGAGATAATTATTGACGTAAAAGTACGAACTTGACCCCACCATGTCCGCACGCTTTTCGTGGCAGTTTGCCCCCTTTTCGACCCTATCTGCAGATGCCCTGCACCGCATCCTCGCGCTGCGGGCCGACATCTTTGTCGTCGAGCAGAACTGCGCATACGCCGACCCCGACGCAAAGGACCGTGTGTCGCACCACCTCTGGGCCGAGGACGAGCACGGTGAAGTGGTGGCTGTCGCTCGCGTGGTTCCGCCCGGAACCTCGTACGCCGAACCAAGTATTGGCCGGGTGGCCACGGCGTCGACGCTGCGCGGAACCGGACTCGGCCGCGAACTCATGCACCGCGCCATTCACCACGCGCAGCAGCTGTACCCCAACGCTGACGTGGTCATCAGCGCACAGCACTACCTACTTCGGTTTTACACAGAATTTGGGTTTCAGCCCGAGGGCGACGTCTACGACGAAGACGGAATTCCGCACATTCAAATGCGCAAAACCAGCAACTAGCTACTCGTAGCTTGCTTACGCGTCGTAGCTCACGACCACCCGCTCGCTGCGCGGCATCGCCTGGCACGTGAGCACATAGCCGTCGGCCACCTCGTCGTCGGTCAGCGAATAGTTCATGGCCATCTCTACCTTGCCCTCGAGCACCTTGGCGCGGCAGGTGCAGCACACGGCTCCTTTGCAGGCGTAGGGCACGTCGGCTCCGGCGTCCAGGGCCGCGTCGAGCACAAATTCCTTGGACGACTGCGTGAAGTGCGTCTCTTCGCCGTCGAGGACGACGGTGACGTAGGCCTCACCTGTGGCGGAACCTTTGTCTTCCTTAGCCTTTGTGGCCGACGCAGGCGCAGCTGCCGCCGTAAAGAGCTCAAAATGAATTTTTTCTGGAGCAACTCCTGCTGCCTTAAGCACGTCGCTGGCGGCGTGAATCATAGGTTCGGGTCCGCACAGGTAGTATCCGTCCGCCTTGGTCACCGTGGGAATGTGGTCGGCAAAGTAGCGAATGCGGTCGGTGTCGAGGCGTCCGAACAAAGCATCGCTGCCCTGGTCTTCGCGGCTGAGCACGTGGTGCACTTCGAGGCGGCCGAGGTAGCGGTCCTTGAGATCTTCAAGCTCGTTCTTGAAGAGAATACTGGCGGTTTTGCGGTTGCCATAAAACAGCACAAATTCAGATTCGGGCTCGCGCTCGAGTGCCGTTTTGAGAATGGACAGTACCGGGGTAATGCCCGATCCCGCCGCGAATCCGACGTAGCGGCGTCGCGCGCTCGGTTCGGTTTCGAGAATGAAGTTGCCCATCGGGGGCATGGCGTCCAGCACGTCGCCGGCCTTGAGCTCGGTGTTGGCCCAGGTCGAGAAAATTCCGCCCTCAACCTGCTTGATGGCCACGCGGAGCTCGCCACTCAAGGGGCTGGAGCACAGCGAGTAGGAACGACGAACTTCGGTTCCGCCGATTTTGGTGCGCAAGGTGAGGTACTGGCCGGGTATGAAGCGAAAGCTTCCGCCCAAAGGCACGTCAAACGCAACCGACACGCTGTCGGACGTTTCACGGCGCACCTCGCGCACGGTCAGGGGTTGAAACTGCGCCTTAACGCCTTTTTGGTCGGCCTTAGTGGCCAACAGTCCCTCGGCCGAAGCGTTGGACGGAGATTTTTTGAACCAGGAAAACATAGTTGTGTACAAATCTAGGCTTGTAATGCGAACCGGCGGCAGCCACTTTTTGTTCTATAGGCAGTAATTTGCAGCAGAATTAACCCCTTGATTCCAAACCATGGCCCCAAGTATTGACATGGAAGCCCGCTTCCTCGACTACGTTTCTACCGAAAACAAGGTAGAGCCCAAGGATTGGATGCCCGACGCTTACCGCAAGACGCTCGTGCGTCAAATCAGTCAACATGCTCACTCTGAGATTGTTGGAATGCTTCCTGAAGCGAACTGGATTACCAGAGCCCCTTCACTGCGCGCCAAGCTCATTTTGCTGGCCAAGGTTCAAGATGAAGCCGGCCACGGGCTGTACCTCTACTCGTCTGCAGAGACGCTGGGCACGTCGCGCGACCAAATGATCGACGACCTTCACTCGGGTAAGGCCAAGTATTCGAGCATTTTTAACTACCCCACGCTGACCTGGGCTGATATGGGCGCGGTGGGCTGGTTGGTTGACGGAGCCGCGATTCAAAATCAAGTCATGCTTTGCCGCACCTCGTACGGCCCCTATGCGCGGGCCATGGTGCGGATCTGCAAAGAGGAGAGCTTTCACCAGCGCCAGGGCTACGAAATCATGATGCACTTGGCGAACGGAACCCCCGATCAAAAGGCCATGGCCCAAGACGCCCTCAACCGCTGGTGGTGGCCCTCGCTGATGATGTTTGGCCCGAGCGACGACCAAAGCCCCAATTCAGCCCAAAGCATGGCGTGGCGCATTAAGCGCAAGTCCAACGATGACCTCCGCCAGGAATTTGTGGATAAGACGGTTCCTCAAGCGGAATTTCTCGGATTGACCCTGCCTGATCCCGACCTCAAGTGGAACGAAGAGCGCGGACACTACGATTTTGGCGCCATCGACTGGGCCGAATTTTTTGCCGTCGTTGCCGGCAACGGTCCGTGCAACACCGAGCGCCTCGAAGCCCGTCGGTCAGCCCACGCCGAGGGCGCCTGGGTACGTGAGGCCGCCACGGCCTATGCGGCCAAGCAGGCTGCGCGCCGTGCTTCAGCCACAGCCCCAAAACCCCACGCAGCATGAGTACGCCCGACCAATGGCCCCTCTGGGAGGTCTTTGTGCGTTCCAAAAATGGCCTTTCGCACAAGCACTCTGGTAGCCTTCACGCGCCCGATGCCGAGATGGCGCTCAAAAATGCCCGAGACGTGTACACCCGCCGCAGTGAAGGAACCAGCATCTGGGTCGTCCCCTCAAGCGCGATTGTAGCTTCAGCTCCTGACGAGAAAGAAGTGCTCTTTACGCCCAGCGACGACAAAGTCTACCGTCACCCCACCTTCTACGAGATTCCGGATGAAGTGGGACACATGTGATCCGTCGGTGCAGTACCTCCTGCACCTGGGCGACGATGCGTTGGTGCTCGGCCACCGCTTGAGCGAATGGTGCGGACACGGACCGATTCTCGAAGAAGACATTGCGCTCAGCAACCTTGCCCTCGACCTCGTAGGGTTGGCACGCCAGTACTACCAGCTTGCCGCCCGGCGCATCGGTGATGGAATGACCGAAGACCGAATTGCCTACTGGCGAAGCGACCGTGAGTTTCGCAATCACGTGCTCGTCGAGCAGCCCAACGGCGACTTTGGCGATACCATGGCCCGACAGTTCTACTTTGACGCCTTTCACTTTCTTCAGCTCGACGCGCTTCAGAACTCAAGCGACGCAGAGCTCGCTGCCATTGCGCGAAAGGCGATCAAAGAAACGACCTACCACGCACAGCACAGTTCTGAATGGATTGTGCGCCTCGGCGACGGAACCGACGAAAGCCGCACCCGCATTTCTGCGTCACTTCTGCGCCTTTGGCCGTTTACGTCCGAACTTTTTGAGGCATCCACTGTGGACCGCGAGGCCCATGCACAGGGTTGGGGTCCAGACGTGTCCAGTCTTCGCGGACCATGGTTCGACCTCGTTCACGAGGTGCTTCATCAAGCTGGCCTCCAACTTCCTGAGGTCCCTGCCAAGCTACTGCGCGGCAAGTCCGGAATCCACAGCGAATCCCTGGGATTCCTTCTTGCTGAAATGCAGAGTTTGCCTCGGGCCTACCCCGACGCGACGTGGTAAGCGTTTCTGACCTCGAGCTCCGCCTGCACCACGTCGCAGACCCTGAGGTGCCTGCCCTTTCGGTCATGGACCTCGGCATCGTACGCTCCGTTCGACTTGAAGACGGCGTATGCCACATTGACTTGAGTCCCACCTACACAGGCTGTCCAGCAACAGAACGTATTGAGCGCGACGTTCGCGAAGCGCTTGAGGAACTTGTCGGAGTCGGAAACGTCGCCGTGCACACCGTACTTGACCCGCCATGGACCACGGACTGGATCAGTGACGAGGGCCTGCGCAAGCTCGAGGCCTACGGCATCGCCCCTCCGCCACGTCGCACCACCGACAAACGCTCGCTACTCAGCCTCCACAAGCCTCTCGCATGCCCCCGCTGCCGCAGTACACACACTGAACGCCTCTCTGCGTTTGGTTCTACGGCATGTAAGGCGCTTCACCGATGCCTGGACTGCCTCGAGCCGTTTGAGGCGTTTAAATGCATCTAACCCGACTGTACACGAAAAAACCCCAAGCATTGACGCTCAGGGTTTTATCTGGTTTGGTGTGAAGCCGTGCTTGGTTTCGGATACAAATGTGCGGTACAGACTGATTTTGCATACAATTTATCGTGAGAAATTGTGAGAAACTATTGAATTCACGTATATTCACAATATGAGATTGGCGCGGATTTTCGTCTTGCTTTGGGTCGCTGTGACTAGCATGGGCGCACAAACCATTCAGTATACATGCCCTGAAATTGGCATTGCCTACCTGTACCACAACGACAGTGTAAAGCAAATCAACTTTCACCTTGGGCAAATTGCGAGCCTACACAATACGGGCTGGGCCGTTCACGACAGCTTTGAGGTGCTACCAGACCCAATGAGGCTCCTTTTGCACCCCACGCCTATTGTTACGCAAACCCCAGACACCACAATCATCCACTTCACGGGGTCTGGACTCGTGTATGCCGTGCGCAAAAATGGATCCCTCGAGCGCCTCGACCGAACATTTTACTCCGGATACAACTATGGTGCACTTCGGTACTTCGACGGCACGAGGCTTTGGAGCTTGGGTGGGTCGGGGCTCTGGAATATTCAGGATCTCGCGCTGTTCTACGATCCAGAACTGCGCGAATGGGAACGTCGGAAAATGACCCCATCAATCCCTGACGGATTTGTTGGGGGCATGTACAGCCCCAATGAACATGGCGTAATCACCAGTGTCGTTCAAGATGGCGCACCTGCATCAAAGCCGGAACCCACCTATTCCGCATACGTGATGGACTTAAATAAAGGCACGTATACGCACTTGGGGGTAGCTGCTGTTCGCAGCAAGGGGCCGTCACTTTCTGAGCTTTCGTGGTTTGCGCTGTGGGGAACCCAAAACATTACATTCTTTGAAGGCCGTATCTACCTGGCTGACCTCG
Organism: Bacteroidota bacterium; assembly: GCA_039805405.1. Lineage (GTDB taxonomy): Bacteria > Bacteroidota > Bacteroidia > Flavobacteriales > Schleiferiaceae > TMED14. The sequence continues at coordinate 13,567 of JBDLUG010000010.1, read as the reverse complement.
TAGCCAACGAACTTCAAGCATGTGATGCGCTCCTCAACGTCCATTCCAACCCATTCAACGGCACCCATGGCCTCATACTAAGCCCTCACAATGTCATCCTCGTTCAAACCGCAAGCACCATCACCAACGTGCACGTCAAAATCGAGAAAATGACGTACGATCAGCTAATGGCACAACTCAATCCTCAGCCCATAGGGCCCATCTATGAATCCGGCCCCATGACCTCAGTGCGAACCAACTGGAAGGCCTTGTTGCTCTTAGCTATATCGTTTGTAGTCCTTACCGCGTTAATCCTTCGCTACCAACGTGCACGCCCCTCGCTTGAGCGCAACTTCGCTCAGTCACTTAGTCCGTTGGCGCGCCTAGCGCTCCGCCACCTACTGCTTCAGTCGACCGACAGCCTCGTGACTCCTGACGAACTGAACCAAATCCTCGGAATCGAGGATAAATCATGGGACAACCAGCGCAAAATCCGCAGCACCGTCCTGCAAGAAATCGAAGAAAAGGGCATGGAGTTCTTGGGCGTACCTTCGTTTATTGAACGAGTAGCCAGCGAAGATGACCGCCGAATTCGCCGCTACCGAATCAAACTCGAACTCCGCGACGACCTGCTTCCCATTTTAAAGTATGTATAAGTATTTAAGCGCCTCCACTCACGGAGCGACCTTGCGACTTGCCCTCAACAGGCCTGACGTCTACAATGCGTTTCACCGCGAAATGGCCCTCGAGTTGCAGCATGCCCTCGCTGAGGCCGACCGCAACCATGAGGTGCGTGCCGTGCTCCTCACGGGCGAAGGCAAAGCCTTTTGCAGCGGTCAAGATCTGAGCGAAGCTATTGATCCTCAGGGGCCTGGCCTTGACCGAATTCTGAGCGAGCACTACAACCCGCTCGTACTGAAGATTCGCGCGCTGCGCAAGCCGGTCGTGGTGGCCGTCAACGGAGTCGCTGCGGGGGCCGGCGCCAACCTCGCGCTTGCGGGTGACGTGGTCCTCGCTGGGCAGTCCGCCAAGTTCATCCAGGCCTTTAGTAAGATTGGCTTGATTCCCGATACGGGCGGAACCTTGACCCTTCCGCGCCTCGCCGGATTCGCCAAAGCCAGCGCGTGGATGATGATGGCCGACAGCGTATCTGCCGAAGAGGCCGAGCGCCACGGGCTCGTGTACCGCGTTGTCGCCGACGAAGCTCTGGCCGACGAAGCTCTAGCTGTGGCCCAAAAGCTCGCGGCAATGCCCACAGAGGCGCTTGCCCTGACCAAAGAAGCCCTCAACGCCACCGTATTTCACGGTTTTGCCGAACAGCTTGAGCTCGAACGCTCTCTTCAAAACCTAGCTGGGGCCACCCACGACTTTTCTGAAGGCGTGGCGGCCTTCCGCGAGAAACGCCAACCCCAATTCCGCGGCCAATGAGTCCCCGATTCTTCAATCAAAAAGCAATGGTCGTCGGCGCCGGAGCCATGGGCTGCGGCATCGCCCAAATCCTGGTAGAGGCCGGCTGGGAAGTCCTGCTGTACGACACCCAGGACGCCTCCCTCGAGAACGGGATTGCACGCGTGCACGGCGTGTGGGACAAGCTCGTCGAAAAGGGCAAAGTCAGCGACGCGCAGCGTTCCGCCTACATCAAGCAACTTAGCGCCGCCTATGTGCTGCGGGAAGCGGCCGACGTAAGTCTTGTGATTGAAGCAATTTTTGAAAACCTCGACGCCAAACGGTCGGTATTCACGACCCTGGACGACGTGGTGCGCGAAGACTGCATCTTGGCGACCAACACTTCGTCGCTCAGCGTTTCTTCCATTGCGGCCGGCGTGAAGCGGGCCGAACGCGTGGTAGGGCTGCACTTTTTCAATCCGGCGCCGCTGATGCCTTTGGTCGAAATCGTTCCGGGAATCGCGACCGCTCCCGAGGTCGTCGAGGCCTGCGTAGCCGCGGTCGCCGCGTGGGGCAAGGTGGGCGTGGTCGCCAAAGACACTCCGGGATTTTTGGTCAACCGCATCGCGCGACCGTTTTATGGCGAGGCGCTGCACCTATTTGAAGAGCAAATGGCCGACATGGCGACCATTGACTGGGCGCTCACAGAGGTCGGAGGGTTCCGCATGGGCCCGTTTGCGCTCATGGACCTCATCGGACACGACGTCAACTACGTCGTCACCGAAACGGTCTGGAAGCAGTTTTACTGCGACCCCCGCTTTCGACCCAGCCTGAGCCAAAAGCGCCTGCTCGACGCGGGGTGGCTTGGCCGCAAGTCGGGACGCGGATTCTACGACTACCGCAACGGGGCAACGCTCCCCGAGCCCACGCGTGACGAGGCGCTCGGCCGCCGCATTGTCGACCGCGTCGTCGCCATGCTGATCAACGAGGCCGCAGATGCGGTGTACCGCGGAATCGGCACGGAATCTGACGTCGAAACCGCCATGCTCAAGGGCGTAAACTACCCCAAAGGCCTGATCGCCTGGGGCCGCGAGTGGGGATGGGTCGCTGTGCGCGACCAAATCGATGCCCTGTACCGCCGAACGGGCGACCCACGCTACCGCGTGTGTCCGTGGATTCACGACCAAATAGCTGCACCATGAACCAACTTCAATCTGCTGTAGACCGCGTTCGCAGCTGGTCCGACGAAGAGTACGGCCAAAACCTGGGCGTCTTTTTGGACGAACAACCCATGCTCTTTTCTTGGCTGATCCGACTGAGCGAAGAATTTGACGACGACGTGCACGAACAGCTCGTGCGCAGCGCCATGGTGCTCCGCGAAGGATTTCGCGGCATGGGCCTCGCGGTCGGAACCATTTCAGACGCCTGCATCACCGACGTTACTACCGGCGTAGTCGAGGCCTTTGAAGCACTTGAAGAAGAACACGAGGTCCTCGAACTAGATCTGATTGAACACGTGGCTCGGTCTCCATTTGTGCACGCCGAAGTGCGCAACTTCCTGCACCAGGAACTTCGCTCGGGCCTGCCCCGCGGAGAATCCGACCAGCACAACCTCATGCTCGTCGTCGACATCCTCATCGGATGCTTCGAGGAGTCCGTCGAACAACCCGGAGCCCGCGGCGAAGCATGACCGCTTCCGAAATCGTCGCCCAAATGATGCGCCACGACGCATTCAGCCAGTGGCTGGGCGTGACGGTGCGCGTGGCGGAACCTGGTCACTGCGTGCTCGATGCCACGGCGCGCCCTGAGACCATGAACGGATTCGGAATCGCCCACGGCGGCCTCACCTACAGCCTGGCTGACAGCGCATTAGCCTTCGCCAGCAACGGGCACGGCCTGCATGCCGTATCCATCGAAACCAGCATCGCTCACCTCAAACCCGTGTCGGCCGGCGACCAGCTCGTCGCCGAAGCCACCGAACGCCACCGAAGCAAAACCCTCGGCCGCTACGACGTGGTCGTGCGCCGCGATGGCGAAGACGTGGCCCACTTTCGCGGAACCGTATTTTTTAAAGACACCCCATGGCAACCCGAAGCGCATTCTTAGTCGACGGAACCCGAACCCCCATTGGCAGCCTCGGCGGCAGCCTTAGCGCCGTACGCGCCGACGACCTCGCGGCCCACGCCCTGCGCGCCCTCGCCGCCCGCCACCCCCACCTCGACCTCGCCGCCATCGACGACGCCTTCCTCGGATGCGCCAACCAAGCCGGCGAAGACAACCGCAACGTCGCCCGCATGGCGACCTTGCTCGCCGGCATTCCGCACACGGTGCCGGCCGAAACTGTGAACCGCCTCTGCGCCAGCGGCTTATCAGCCGTTCAGCACGCAGCCCGTGCCATCCTCTCGCACGAAGGAGACCTCGTCCTGGCCGGAGGCGTCGAGCACATGACCCGCGCACCATTCGCCCTGTCCAAGGCATCCAAAGCCTTTGGCGGCGACAGCCAGCTCTACGACACCACGTTCGGATGGCGATTCGTCAACCCCGAAATGAAGCGCCTCTACGGCACCGACGCCATGGGCGAAACCGCCGAAAACCTCGTCGACCAGTACCACATCTCGCGCGAAGACCAAGACGCCCTTGCCCTGCGCAGCCAGCAACGAACCGCCGCCGCTGTCGCCCGAGGCTTCTTTGCCGACGAGATCACTCCGGTATCGCTGCCCCAGCGCAAGGGCGACCCAGTGGTGTTTGACCGCGACGAATTCGCCAAACCCGCCACCACCCTTGAGGGCCTCGCGGGGCTGCGCCCCGCATTCCGCCCCAACGGAAGCGTCACCGCCGGCAACGCCTCCGGCTTGAACGACGGTGCCGCGGCCCTCTTGCTGGCCTCTGAAGACGGCCTGAAGCGCCACAACCTCACGCCCCTAGCCCGCATAGTGTCCAGCGGCGTCGCCGGAGTCGAACCCCGCATCATGGGCATTGGCCCAGTGCCCGCCACCGAAATTGCACTGCGCCGGGCCGGACTCACGCTGGCCGACATCGACCACATTGAGCTCAACGAAGCCTTTGCCGCTCAGGCACTTGCAGTAACCCGCACCTTAGGTTTGGACGACCTCGACCCGCGCATTAACCCCAACGGAGGCGCAATCGCCATGGGCCACCCCCTCGGAATGTCTGGCGCACGCCTCGCGCTCACCGCGGCCCGTGCGCTGCGCGAAACCAAAGGCCGCTACGCCCTCGTCACCATGTGCATCGGCGTCGGCCAGGGCTACGCTGTGATCTTGGAACGAACCAGCAACTAGTAACCAGCAACTAGTAACCAGTAACTAGTACCTGATCAACGCTTCCAACGCCCCCCGCACCTTGTCCGCATTCGGCAAGTAGGTCGCTTCCAGGGTTTTATTCAGGGGAATCGCCGGAGTATCTTCAGCGCCCAGCACCCGGACGGGCGCGTCGAGGGCGGTGAAGCATTCCTCTTGAATGCGCGCGGCAATCGAACGGGCAAAGGGTTGGACCGAAGGCTCTTCGGTGAGCACCAGAATGCGGCCGTGGACGCGAGAACGCTCAAACACCAGCTCTTCGTCCCAGGGAGATAGGCTTCGCAGGTCCAAAATTTCAACGGGCAAACCTGCCGCGGCCTCGAGGGCCCAGTACACGCCGCGGCCGTAGGTTACGACTAGGGCCGAGGGCTCACCTTCGGGCTCGACGGCGCGCACGATGCGTCCGCGCCCAATCGGCACAACGTAGTCGGCGTCGGGTTCGACTGTTTTAGCCCCTTCAGTGCCTTTGATTTTGGACCAGTAAAGGCCTTTGTGCTCGAGCACCACGACCGGATTGGGGTCCGCGTAGGCGGCTTTGAGCAGGCCTTTGAGGTCTGCGCCGGTGGACGGGTAGACGACTTTGATGCCGCGGATGGCGGTAACGACCGATTCCACACTCGAGGAGTGGAATGGTCCGCCGCTGCCGTAGGCGCCGATCGGAACACGCAAAATCATGTCTGCCGTCCACTTGCCGTTGGTGAGGTAGTGGGCGCGCGACAGTTCGGTGAAAAGCTGGTTGAGTCCCGGCCAGATGTAGTCGGCGAACTGCACTTCGACGATGGGCTTGAGGCCCACAGCGGCCATGCCGACGGTGCTTCCGACGATGAAGGCCTCTTGGATGGGCGTGTTGAAGACGCGGTCGTCGCCGAACTGCTGGGCCAGGGTCGCAGCCTCGCGGAAGACGCCGCCCAAGCGGCGTCCGACGTCTTGTCCGTACACGAGGGCTTCGGGGTGGGCTTCGAGGATTTCGCGCACGGCGAACAGGGCGCTGTCGACCATCACGGTGCGTTCACGGCCGGCGGGCTCACGGGTTCCGCGCTCGGAGGTCACCGAGGTTGGCGCCATTCGGTGGGTAAACAGGTCGCTCGGCGTGGGATCCGGAGCCGCCAAGGCGCGTTCGTAGTCGGCCTGCACGCGTGCGCGCACGGCGTCCACGATTGCGTCGAGTTCGGCCGGCTTGTGGCCGTCGGCGAGCAGGGCCGCGCGAAGCTTGGGGTAGGGATCGCGGGCTCGGGCCTCGTCAAGGTCGTCGCGGTACCACTCCATGCGCACGCCCGAGGTGTGGTGGTTCAGCAGCGGAACCTTCGCGTGCACCAGCACCGGTCCGCGCTTCTTGCGCATCGTGCGCAGCACGTCCTTGAGGGCCGCGTGGCAGGCGGCGTAGTCGGTTCCGTCGACCTGTACTACCTCGATGCCAGGAAAGCCCTGGGCGTACTGCGCGGCGTTTCCGGCCCGCGTTTCGGCCGCGTTGGCCGAGATGTCCCAGCCGTTGTCTTGAACCAGCACGAGCAGCGGGAAGCGTTTGAGCGCCGCCATTTGAAGCGCTTCACTCACTTCGCCCTCGGTCATGGCCGCGTCGCCAATCGAACAGACCGAAATGGGCTTGGCGCCGTTCCATTCGGCCGTTAGACCTTGCTTTTCGCGGTACTGAATGCCCATGGCGGCGCCCGCTGCCGGAATCGCCTGCATTCCCGTCGCCGAGGACTGGTGCGGAATCTTGGGCTTGTCGGCGTCGCGCAGCGAGGGGTGGCTGTAGTAGGTGCGTCCGCCCGAGAAGGGATCGTCGCGCTTGGCCAGCAGCTGCAGCATCAGATCATAGGGCGTCATTCCGATGCCCAGCAGCATCGCGTCGTCGCGGTAGTAGGGGTACAGCAGGTCGGTGGGCTCCAGCTGGGTCGCCAGCGCGAGCTGAATTGCTTCGTGGCCGCGCGCGGTAGCGTGCACGTAGGTCGCCGTGACCTCTTTGTTCGCTTCAAACAATTCTGCCATGGCCTTGGCCGTGGACATCAATTCAAACGCGTGCAGCGCGGAGCCTTTTTTCATTTTTTTCCGAATTCGTAGGTGAGCCCGAGGCCCATAAACTGCTTGGTTTGGATGCCCGAAGCATCGAGCTTGCCGTCGCCGTTGGTGTCGCGCAGCAGCACGTCGCGGTCAAAAAGATTTTGGCTCCGCAGGGTGATGCTGAGCGGACCCTTGTTTTTGTACACCAGCAGTAGGTCGCTGTCAATGTCGACACTAAACGGAGCTTGCAGGTAGTTTGCAAAGGCGTTCAGGCGCAGGTCCATCTTGATTCCGCCCTTAAAGGACCGCTGAAAGCGCGCGTTGCCGTACAAACCGAGCTCTTGGCGGAACCGCTGACCCGGCTGCAAACCAAATACGCCCTGTGCGCTCAGCGCGCTGTCGAGCACCCACGTGAACTTGGCCGTGACCGGCGACGCGTACAGGTCCAGCCCGTCGGTCTTATGGGTCAATCCCAACCCCGCGATTCCGTAGGCCGGCGCGAAGGCCCGAGATACATAAACCGTGTCGCCAGGTTTGGCAAAACCCTTGACAAACTGCGTTTTAAAGCTTGAGAATCCCGAAACCTTCCAGAGCGGATCCTCGCGCAAGAGGTAGTCAAATCGCGTGGCGTACTCGAGCTTGTCGTCGATCTTGCGGGTAATGCCCTCTTGGATGTTGAGGCTGTAGGTCGCGTCAAGTAGCTGCTCCCAGCGCCACTTGCCGCGTACGGCGATGGCCTGCTGGCGCAGGATGGCTCCGGCCGCGAGGTTGTTTTGGCCGCCCGCGTTCCACTGGCGCAGTACGGTCTGGTTAAAGCTCACGCCATAAATGGCCGGGAACGACCACTGCGTGGTGTCCTGAGCGGCCCATGTACTGCCGCTGAAGAGGCCTAAGGCCAAAAGCAGCAGGCGCCTCACGACTTTGTTAAAATGGCTTGAATTCGGTGCTGGGCGTTGTCGGTGCGCACCAACCGGCCTGAAACGGCAGCACGCTCCAGAAGGAGCTCGCCCCAGTGCTCGGTTCCGTGCCACAGCGCATGCTTGAGGGCGACCGTCGCCTCGACCGACTGGCCCGCGAGACGCTCGGCCAGGGCGCCCACGGCGGCATCCAGTGCTTGGGCATCGTCCACCACCTGAGCATAGAGCCCGTGCTGCTGGGCCCATTCGGCACTGCGGAACTCTGTGGCGTCAATGGCCAACTGACTCATGGCGCTGAGGCCCATCTTGCGCTCCACTGCAGGACCGACCACAAAGGGACCGATGCCCACCGCCAGCTCGCTGAGCTTCACCGCGGCGTGCTGCGTGGCAATGCAGTAATCCACGGCCGAAGCCAGTCCCACCCCGCCACCCACGGCCTTGCCCTGAACGCGGCCCACGACAAACTTGGGCACCGTGCGGATGGCGTTGATCACGTGCGCAAACCCACTAAAAAACGCCAATCCCTGGGCCTCGGTGCGAATGCTGGCGAGCTCGGTGAAGCTCGCTCCGCCGCAAAACACGCGGTCGCCGCCGCTGCGCAGCACAATGACGTGCACCGCCGGGTCGTGGCCTTCGTCGCGAATGGCCTTGGCTAAGTCCGCGAGCACCGCGCTGGGCAGCGAGTTGCTCTGGGGGTGAAAAAATTCAATGTGACTGATGCTGGCGCGGCGTTCAATGCGCACGTAGCCTTCGTTTGAAATAGGGTTCATCGCTTGAAAAAACTAAGTTGTTCAATGGGGCACACCAGACTGCGGTAGCCGTCGTACCAGTGTTCGCGTCCTTCGCGCTTGGCCTCGCCGTGCAGGGCCGCGTGGCGCCAGGCATCGACCGCGGCGGCGTCGCGCCAGTAGCTGATAAAGACCGCATCTGGGCCATTCCGCACGACTTCGTATCCGAGAAACCCATCGATCTTGGCTACCGCATCCATCGTCGCATCGTCCATGGCGTCGTAGCCCTCAGGGCTCGGATTCACCGGGCGCTCTGACGCGAAAATCACCGCGTAGTTGCCCGGCTTCAGGTCGAGGTTGGGGTTCAGAAAGCTCACGCCTGGTTGCGTTTTTTAACCATCGTCAAAATGGTCGCGACGGCCACTACGTCGGCGGTTTCGTCGACCACCTCGACGTAGTACTTGACAATGCCTTTGGCGATGTCTTCGGGGCTGCGCTTCTCTTGGTCGATCTTCTCTTGGACCGTGAGCTTCACTTGAATCGTGGAACCCGGGTACACCGGCTTGGTGAAGCGGCACGTATCAATGCCGTAGTTCAGCAGCACCGGCCCCTTGGGCGGATCCACAAAGAGTCCGGCCGCACGGCTCAAAATGAAGTATCCGTGAGCGACGCGGCCCGTGAATATCGTGCCCTCGAGGCTGTTGGCGTCCATATGGGCATAGAACTTGTCGCCGCTGAGCTCTGCAAAGTTCTCAATGTCGTCCAACGTTACCGTGTGGGTGGCCGTGGTGACGGTATCGCCGATGCGCAGGTCCTCAAAATGCTGGCGGAACAGGTGCGGATTCGCCTCAGGGCGGTCAGCCCCGGGGTAGTAGCGCTCGGCCACATGGCTGAGCACGTTGGGGTGGCCCTGCACCGCCACGCGCTGCAGGTAGTGCATCACGCCGCGCAGTCCCCCCATTTCTTCGCCGTCGCCGGCGCGTCCGGGGCCGCCGTGGGTCAGCAACGGCATCGGCGAGCCGTGGCCCGTGCTCTCTTTGGCCGACGAAGCGTCCAGCACCAGCACGCGGCCGTGGCTGTAGCCCGCTTCGAGCACAAATTCTTTGGCCGCGTCGCGGTCGGCGGTCACCATGGAACTCACCAGCGAACCCCCGCCCATGGCGGCAATCTGGGCCGCTTCAGCCACGTCGCGGTAGGGCATCAAGGTCGCTACCGGGCCAAAGGCCTCGACGCGGTGGGCCGCGTTCGCCTCCAGTGGACGCCCGCAGCGAAGCAGCATCGGCTGAAACCACGCTCCGTCGGACCCTCGGTCTGCGGAACCGTACACAACCTCGTTTTCACCCGCCAAAACCTGAGCCGCCTCACGCACCCGCTGCGCTTGCAGCTCGGTGGCCAAGGGCCCCATGCGCACGCCCTCTTGGGCGGGGTCGCCCACGCGCACTCCGGCGAGCCGCTGAGCCACCGCCTGCTGCACGGCCTCCATCTGGTCTTCAGGAACAATAATGCGGCGCACCGCCGTACACTTTTGACCCGCCTTAATCGTCATTTCTTTCGCAACCTCTTTGATAAAAAGGTCAAATTCGGCCGTTCCGGGCACTGCCTCAGGGCCAAGCACCGTCGCGTTGAGCGAGTCCGCCTCGAGGTTGAACGAAACTCCCAGTTCACTAAATCGACCCGTCGACTTCAGGCGGAATCCCGTCGCGTACGAACCCGTAAACGTCACCACGTCCTGGCGCTGCACAGGGTCAAGGATTCCGTGGCCCTTGCCCACCACAAGCTGCAGGGCTCCCTCGGGCAAAATTCCGCTCGCAACAATGTCGCGCACCACGCGCTCGGTCAAAAAGCTGGTGAATTCCGACGGCTTGACCACCGCGGGAACGCCGGCGAGCAGATTCACCGCAATCTTCTCGAGCATGCCCCAAACCGGGAAGTTGAACGCGTTGATGTGCACCGCCACCCCGCGCAGCGGCAGCATCACGTGCTGGCCGCTAAAGGTTCCGCCCTTCGAAAGCTTAACCAGCCCGCCGTCAATGTGGTAGGGCAGGTCAGGGAACTCGCGGCGCAGCGAGGCGTACGTGTACAGGTTGCCGATGCCGCCCTCGATGTCGATCCACGAATCCACGCGGGTCGCGCCCGTCGCAGCGCTCACGGCGTAGTAGTCCTCCTTGCGGGCCTGCAGGTGCATCGCGAGCGCCTTCAGCATCAGTCCGCGCTGTGGAAAGGTCATGGCCCTCAGTGCGGAACCGCCGACGCGGCGTCCGTAGTCCAGAACCTCGGCGTAGTCCAAGCCAAGACTCGAGACCGAGCCCAGCTCCTCGCCCGTTACGGCGTGCTTGGCGACATATTCGGCGTCTGCCCCCGGTGTCCACCGACCGAGTACGTAGTTTTCAAAACGCTTGCTCATCGCGGACTAGAGTTTTTTGATGCCCATGTTCCAGAGCGCAAAGGCAAACTTGTCGATGGCCTCTTCGATCACCATCGCGGTAGGCTTGCCCGCTCCGTGGCCCGCATTGGTTTCAATGCGAATCAACGTCGGGTTGGCACATCCCTGCTTGGCCTGCAGCTCGGCCGCAAACTTGAACGAGTGAGCCGGAACCACGCGGTCGTCGTGGTCCGCCGTCGTCACCATGGTCGCCGGGTAGCACGTGCCCTTGTTCACGTTGTGCACCGGGCTGTACCCCAGCAGGTAGCGAAACATTTCTTCACTCTGCTCCGAAGTTCCGTAGTCAAATGCCCAGCCCGCACCCGCCGTAAAGGTGTGGTAGCGAAGCATGTCCAGAACGCCCACCGCCGGGAAGGCAACGCGCGCCAACTCCGGACGCTGCGTCATCACTGCACCCACTAGCAAACCGCCGTTGGACCCGCCGCTCAACGCCAAGTAGTCCGATGACGTGTACTTTTCGGCAAAAAGGTATTCGGCCGCCGCAATAAAGTCATCAAATACGTTCTGCTTCTGCAACTGGGTTCCCGCCACGTGCCACTTCTCGCCGTATTCGCCGCCGCCGCGAATGTTGGGGATGGCCAAGATTCCGCCCTGCTCCATCCACACCACGTAGCTCGTGCTAAAGCTCGGGGTCAAACTCACGTTAAATCCGCCGTAGCCGTAAAGCACCGTGGGGTTGGCTCCGTCGCGCTTCAGCCCCTTTTTGTAGCTAATCGTCATCGGAACCTTCGTGCCGTCCTTAGACGTGTAAAACACTTGCTCTGACACGTACTGCGCCGGATCAAAGTCAATTTTGGGGCTAAAAAACACCTGGCTGCTGCCCGTCGCGGGGTCCAACGCATAAATGCTCGACGGCGTAATCGCGTTCGTAAAGCTGTAGTAGAGCGTGGCGTCACCGCGGCGTCCGCCAAAACCACTTGCCGTCCCAACGCCCGGAAGCTCGATGTCGCGCACTTTGGTCCCGTCGTAGCGGTACTGGGCCACCGTGGTCAGAGCGTGCTCCATGCGCTCCACCCAGAGGGTTCCTGCCCCGGTCGACACCGACATTGGGAACGCTCCCTCGGGAATCACCTCGGTCCACGTGGCAGGGTTCGTCTGGGCGCCATTTAAACGCATCAAACGGTAGTTCGGAGCCTGGTAGTTCGTGAGCACATAGAGGGCGCCATCTGTCGCGTCCACGACGTTGTATTCTTGGTCAAATCCCTCCACCACGCGGGTAAGCTTGCCTTTTTTGCTAAGGTCCTGCACGTACAGCTCGTTGCCGGTGGTCGACACAGCCGCAGTCACCACCAAAAACTGGCCGTCTTCGGTCACTGAAGCGCCGATGTAGCGACGCGGAGTGGCGCTTCCGCCAAATACCAAAGCATCAGCGGACTGCTCAGTGCCCACCTTATGAAAAAACAGTTTGTGCTGGTCGGTCATCCCCGAGAGCGCCGACCCCGCCTTTGGCTTGTCGTAGCTGCTGTAGTAGAATCCCTCGTTACCTCGCCAGGCCAGGCCGCTGAACTTGACGTCCTGAAGCGTGTCTTCGATCACTTGCTTGGTTACGGCATCAATTACGACGACGCTGCGCCAGTCACTGCCTCCTACCGAAATCTGGTAGGCGGCACGCGAACCGTCCGGACTAAACGACAGCCCACCCAACGACGACGTGCCGTCTGCGCTAAACGTATTCGGATCCAAAAACACTTCGGGTTCGCCTTGAGCGACTCCGTCTACCAATCCCTGGCGGTACAGCACTGACTGGCTCTGCAGACCGTCGTTGCGGTAGAAGTACTGAAAACTGCCCTCGACAAACGGAGCGCCGCGCTTCTCGTAGTTCCAAAGTGCCGTCAACCGATCGCGCAGCGCCTTGCGGTACGGAATCCGTTCTAAGTAGGCCTGCGTTACCTCATTTTGAGCCTTCACCCATGCGCCTGTTTCTTCACTTCGGTCATCTTCCAACCACCCGTAGGGGTCGGGCACATCCACGCCAAAGTAGGTCTTGACGTCCGCGGAATCAATGCGCGTTTCTGGGTATACCACAGGTTGTTCAGTTGTTTGGCAAGCAGCTAAGCCTGCAGCGGCAGCCGCCGCGAGCGTCCAATGTTTCATAGCGCAAGGTTTGTTTCAAGGGTTCCGTAAAGATAGGGTCAAAAAAAAGGCCGCCCCTTGCGGAGCGGCCTCTCATCCCTTGCGGGAGTCGATTACTTCTGAACGCTTACGCGCAGAGTACGGCTACCTTCTTCTGAAGTCAGGCGAACCATGTACACTCCGTTGGCGAAGTTGCTCAGGTCGATACCGAGAGACTCGGAACCAGCGTTCCACGTAGCTACCGTCAGCACCTTGCCCTGAAGGTCAAGTACGCTTACTTCTACTTCTGAAGCCGCATCCATGCGAGCCAGGTTGAACTGACCGCGGGTTGGGTTCGGGAAGAGGCTTACGTTCTGCAAGGTCTCGTCGAGGCTTGCCATACAGTCGGTACACTTACCGTAGCACACCGGAGCCAAAGTGCTGTCGCCGTAGGCAAACGTTGCGCCGCGGTTGGCGGTTCCAGCTACTGAACATGCCGCAGGCACGCTCTCATCGGTTCCCCAAGCGTTGCCGTTGATGAACTTGTACTGGATGCTTGAGTTAGCTGGTACGTTGATGGTAACCTCGTAGATACCGTCGTTGTCCGCATCGCTCATCTGTGTAGCACCTGGGTTCCATCCTTGGAAGTCACCCGCAACGTGTACGCCGTTGGCGCTGATCGCGTTGTTGGCTACTTCCCATGCCATGTTCACCTTCAGGGTCACGTCTACGGTACAACCGAAG
>JBDLUG010000009.1:0-19465 GCA_039805405.1 Bacteroidota bacterium | reverse complement strand
GAGCTTGACGACAACCAGCGCTACATCGTGTGCATCAACTCTTCAGACCAGACGCTCTACCTCAACCACTCAGGTGCCGTGGCCTACCAGCTCAACGACCAGATGGCAGGCGAGCAGCCCCGCGAACTGGTGCGTTCTGACAACACGTGGTTTGTGAGTGGCTTTAGCGGAAACGTGATTCCGACCTTGCAACTCATTCTCGAGGAGAATACCAGCGGAGTGGGCGAAGAGGTGTACTACGACATCAAGCCGTTCCCGAACCCTGCCCAGCAGCTCGTGACCATCGACCTTGGCGGATTTGACGCGCGCAGCCTAGAAGTAGTGGACCTCACCGGTTCCCTTGTGCTTCGCCAAAACCAAGTCAACGCCGTCGACGGCAAGGCAGTGGTGGACGTTACGTCGCTTCCCAACGGAGCCTACGTCTTCATCGCCAAAGGCACTGACCGCGACGTGAAGTTTAACGTGGTAGTGAGTCACTAGGCTTACCCAGTTGAAGAACCCTTCGGGGAAGAGACCCGGCACTGTGAGGTGCTGGGTTTTTTTTGGCTCGTTAGCTCGTTGGCAAGGTTGGCTCGTTAGCTCATTAGCTCGTTAGTAATTAGCCGAGCTGCCCCTTGCCCCCAAGGAGCACTAGCTGCGAAGCAGCCCTAGCCCCGAAGGGGCCCTAGCTGCGAAGCAGCCATAGCGCGAAGCGCAACAAACCAACGAGCCAACCTTGCTAACCTTGCTAACGAGCCAACCTTGCTACCCTTGCCAATTAAGCTTCTCGATCAGGGTTTTGTGCCAAAAACTTGGCCCAAGACGAGGCGCGGGCCGAATACTTCTTTTTGGAAGGAAGGGCCCCCGCGGCCGAGAGGGTTGCGGTGCGCTGAACGGTAAGCGCGTGGCATGTGGCCACGGCGAGGGCGTCGGTGGCGTCCAGAGCCCGCTTGGGATCGACGGGTATGGTGTACATCGCCTCAAGGAAGCCGGCGAGCTGCTCTTTAGACGCGGCTCCGCGGCCTGAAATGCGGCGTTTGACCACGGCAGGTGGGTATTCGGCCACGGTAAGTCCGCGGCGAAGACCTGCACTCAGCACCACACCTTGGGCGCGCCCCAACTTGAGCATGGACTGAACGTTCTTGCCAAAAAAGGGCGCTTCAACGGCGAGCGAGGTGGGCTGAAACCGGTCCAAGAGCTCTTCAACCGAGGCGAGGATGTCGCCCAAGCGCTCAACGGATTCTTTGCTTGCGGCAAACTTGACGCTGCCAAGGTCGATGAGGCGAAGCTCGCTTCCGACGCGTTCGACGACACCAAAGCCCATCACCACGGTGCCGGGGTCAATGCCGAGAATGCGTTCGGGCTGGCTCATTCGAAGGGCATGGCTCCGCCCCGAACGCTCGCTGCGGTCGGAGCCTGAAAGAGGTTCAGACCAAAGCTCGGAGCCGCCGCAATGAGGTGGTCAAAGAGGTCGCTGGCGATGCCCTCGTACTCGGTAAAAACGATGGTATTGGCAAAGCAGTACACTTCGAGCGGAATTCCCTGGCCCGTAACCGGAAGCTGACGCACCATCAAGGTGTGCGCATTTGAAATGCTGGGGTGCTCCTCGAGGTAGGCGTGCGCGTAGGCGCGGAATACGCCCAAATTGGTCATGTGGCGTCCGTTGACGGGATGCGACTTGTCCACTCCAAATTCGGAATTGTGGGCTGCGATTTCGCGTTCGCGTGCCGTGAGGTAGGGGCGGACGCGCTCAATTTTCTTGAATTCCGCGAGGACTTCGTCGTTCACAAAAGCTACGCTTTCGAGGTCAATGACCAGATTTCGCTTAATGCGGCGCACTTGGGCAAGCCGCATTCCGCGCCAGTTGATGAACGAATCGGTCACAAATGCCTTGGCCGGAACCGACGAAATAGTGTTGTCAAAGTTTTTGATTTTGACGGTGGTAAGGTCGATGCTTTCGACGTCTCCGTCGACTCCAAATTTGTCAAAAGTGATCCAATCACCCTTTTTGATGAGGTCGTAAAGCACAATCTGAAAGTTGGCGAGCAGTCCGTTGATGGCATCCTGAAAAATCAGGATGAAAATGGCGGTGGCTCCGGCCAAAGCGCCCAAGATGCTGGCGAGGGGGGTGCTCGTTAGGGCCGAAACTACGGCCAGCACACCAATGAACCATGTCAAGAACTGGACGACCGAAAGCACGGTGCGCACGGGCTTGTCTTGAAACGCTTCCAGTTCCTCGACGAAGTAGGATCCGGCTCGAGCCGCCCGGTTGATGAGGATTACGATCTGGTATACCAAGAAAATGCTCAATATCGTCTGAAGCGGAACGATGATGCCCGGAACATCCTCAAATACGACCGGCAAGAATCCACGAACGATGAGCGTGGGCATGATGTGCACCAGGGCTTGAAACACTTTTTCTTTAAAAAAGTGGTCGTCCCAGGTGGCCTTGGTACGCTTTACCGCGCGATGGATCAGCCCAATGACGATACGGCGCGTGATAAAATCCGCCAAGAGGCTGGCGGCAATCAATACCGCGAGATCAATGAGAATTGTAAGGCTGCTAATCCACCAATCGTTCAGTCCGCTCCCTTCAAGCAGGGCGCGGGTCCAATGTCCTGGGTTGATGTGTTCCATAGGGCAAAGGTAGCCCTGTTGGCAAGGTTGGCAAGGGTAGCTCGTTGGCTCGTTGGCTCGTTGGCTCGTTGGCTCGTTGGCTCGTTGGCGAGGTTGGCTCTTTGGCTCGTTGGCGAGGTTGGCTCGTTGGCGGGGCACAAGGAACGAGAATCGAGAAATGCACCCGAGCGCCGTAGGCGCGAGGGGCAACGATCTTGACCAAATGTTCGGGTATAACCGGATTTTACTTTTTCTCTCGAGTCTTAAATTAATTAAAAAACACAAAATCAGCGATTTATGTTTTTCGATTCTGTGCGGATTGAAGACCGCGCCACAGACACTAAAGGCGAGAAACCACGTACGAACTGCGTACCAAAAAAAACCGACCCCCGAGGGGGTCGGCATCGCAAAGCGTGGCGAGGGCTTTTGGAAGAAACCCATATCACCTAAGGGCCCTCGGCGCTTTGATTCAGTCCTCGCGGAGCACAAGTACGGGGAATTCGGTGTGGTACGCTAAAGCACTGCTTGTGCGGGCCTTGAAGGCGTCGCGAAGCCAGTGGTGGCGGCGTGCTATTACGATGATTCCGTGGGCCTTGGCACGGCGTGCGGCTTCATAAATTCCGGACTCGACGTCCTGGGCAACAATGAGGTGGTGCTCTGTCCCCGGAAAGTGGGTACCTGCAAACTCCAAAAAGCTGCGGGCGGGCCCGTCGCCTTGGGTACCCTCTTCGACGTGCGCCACGGCAAGTTTCGCCCCGCTTTGCGCGGCAAACGAGGTAATCCATGCCAAGGCTTTGGGATTGCGTTCGTCCTGAAGATCTGACGCGTACAGCCATTTGATAGGTTGGTCATTAGGCCAACTGCTACGGGACGGAACCACCAGCACCGGTTGCCGCGCGGTGTGCAGAACCGAAACCGCATTACTGCCGAGCAGTACTTCAGACCATCCGCTCGCGCCTTGGCTAGCCATCACAACCATCGAATCGGGATGCTCGGCGGCCCGTTGGTGCAGTTCTTGGGCAAGCCCGTTGTAGGCACAGTGCCCTTCTATGGGAATGCTTCCAGCCGTGAATTCGCTGAGCCATTCTGTCATGTCGAGCTGGCAGCGTTCTGCGATGGCCTTTAGTAAGTTATCGGTAAGTGACTCTGACCGATAGGGCATTTGGTAGGTGTGGATAAAATCGATCGGCGCGTTGAGTGATTTAGCCAGCTGCAGGGTCACGGGCAGGGCTGCACGGCTGTTGGCCGAAAAGTCGGTGGGTACAAAAAGTCTGTTCATGGTGGTTTGGGTTGGAATCAGGAGGTTAATGGTGTACGTCAAATATCCGCAAACACAGCACAGTAACCTATGATATTTATCAGATTTTGAGCGGACTACACATTCGGGAATTGTGTCCCTGGTAGGCTGCCGGGAGCAGAGGTTCCGTGGCCCGAAGCAGCAACCAAATGCCTGTGAGCAGCATGATTCCGCGCAGTACCCGCGGGGCGAATAGCTTGCGTAGTGAGGGGTGGCCTAACAACCATGAAAACCCAAGCAAGGGTAGGGCCGTGCTTGCCGCAAAGCCGAGCATGAAGGCCGTGCTGGATCCCGAACCTAAGGAGGCGCTGGCCAAGGCCGCGGCCCAGACGGCGCCGCAGGGAATCAGACCGTTACCAAGACCCAATACGGCCGAGTGCAGGGGCCAGGACCATCGGTTGGCGGCGGGCCACCAGGGGCGTACCGCTTGAAATTGGACTGCGGTTGGACAGCGGTGCGGAACCGGACGCAGGGCGACCCAAATTAGGTAGCTTCCAGCCCCCGCAGCGAGCAAGACAGATAGGGGCGTCCAGAGTTCCACCAGGCCGACGAGTGCAAAACTCACGGCGAGGTAGCCCAGCGCGCGAAAGGCGTGGTAAATGACACGTTGGGCGGCTGGTTCGCGACGCCGGTGGGCTTGCCAGGCCAATGGGCCGCACATGGCAAAGCAGTGCGGAGTTTGGCTTAGACCGAGTCCGGCTCCAGTAGCAAAGGCCCACCACATTAGCGCGGTCCGTAAAATTGGGTTTCGACCACGTCCACCATTTGCCCGTCGACCCAGACTTCTATTTTAAGCTCGGTTTCGGACCCGCGAACGGCGTCCTTGGGCAGGTAGACCAGCATCGACCCCTTGGCCAAGCCTTGCGTGGGCAGTGCGTACGAAGTGGCACCCACAGTTTCGAGGCGTCCCGAGGCGGGGCTTCCGAGGCGGAGTTCGAGCACGGCGTCCTTGGGAGTCTTGTTAATCACTTTAAACGTGTACACATTGGACAGCTCAGTGCCGCGGTCCTGGAACATGAGGCCCGGGGCGCGCAGCACGGTGGCTTCGACCGGGGCGCGAAAGAGCAGCAGGGCAAACCACAGCATGGTGACGGCACCGACGATGACGCCATAGGCCTTCATTCGGGGCGTAATCTTCCAGGGTTCGCGCGACGAAATCTCGTTTTCAGAGGCGTAGCGGATGAGGCCAGGTTCCTGCCCAGTTTGCTCCATGACGGAGTCGCAGACATCGATGCAGGCCGTGCAGCTCACGCACTCCAGTTGGGTTCCGTGACGAATGTCGATGCCAGTGGGGCAGACCTGCACGCAGAGCCCGCAGTCGATGCAGTCCCCTTTGCCAGCGGCTGCCCGGTCTTCGCCTTTGCGGAACCGGCTGCGCAGCTCGCCCCGAATGCGGTCGTACGCGATCACTAGGGAATTTCTGTCGAGCAGCACGCCCTGAAGGCGGCCGTAGGGGCACACAATCAGGCAAACCTGCTCGCGAAACCACGAAAAAACAAAGAAAAATACGCCGGTAAACACCCAAATTCCGATAAATCCGCTCCAGTGGCTGGACGGGCCGTCGTTCAGCAGACCAAGCCAGGCGTCGGTGCCGATGAGGTACTGCAAAAACGTGTTAGAAATCACGAAACTCACCGCCAGAAATAAGCTGTTTTTAACGCTGCGCTTCCAAATTTTTTCCCAGTTCCAGGGGCTGCTGCGCAGGCGAATTTGCGCGTTGCGGTCGCCGTCGATCCAGTACTCAATTTGTCGAAACACGTGCTCCATGAAGATGGTCTGGGGGCAAACCCATCCGCAAAAAAGCCGGCCGTACGCGACCGTAAAAAGGGCCACCGAAAGCACACCGAGAATCATTGTCAGTACGAGCAGGTGAAAGTCCTGTGGCCAAAAAACTTGGCCGAGCAGAACGAACCGGCGGTGCAGCACGTCCAGCTGGATGAAGGGCAGGCCGTTAACCCGCAGCCAGGGCATCACAAACAGCCAAGCAATCAGTGCATAGGCGGTGATTCGCCGCGGATTCACGAAGCGACCCTTGGTGACCCGTTTGGGGTGCACGTACCGGCGGTGCCCTTCGGCGTCCACCGTAAAAATCGCGTCGCGAAATTCTTCGGCCATGGCTTAGTGGGTAGCGGACGCCGGAGCCGCCGTAGTGTCTGCGGCTTCATGGGCTTCGGGGGCCGACCACAGTGTGCCCTGGGGTTCCTTCGGTGCTGCGGGCGAAGTTCCCTTTAGTGAGAGCACGTAGCTGGCGACCTGCTGCATCTGCACCGGATTCAGAAGTTCTTGCCATGAAATCATGCCCTTGTCGAGCACGCCGTACTTCACGACACTGAATACGTCGGTAATTCCGCCCCCGTGAATCCAGTATTCGTCGGTGAAGTTCGGCCCAACAAGCCCCCCACCGTCGGCGGCGTGGCACGAGGCGCAGTTGTCGGCAAAGATGTTCTTGCCCGCAGAAAGCGCAGCTTCGTCGGTCAGCAGCACCACGGAATTCTCGTCCACCGACATTGCGTTGGCGGCGAGGTAGGCTGCCTTGATTTCGGATTTTTCGGCCATGTCGGCCTTGAATTCGTCGACTTGCCGTGCGTTCGAGGTGGCGAGGTGGAAGTACGCCAGGTAGCCAATTCCCCAGGCAATTGTGAGGTAAAAACCCCAGACCCACCAGGGCGGCAGCTTGTTGTCCAGCTCCTTGATCCCGTCGTAGTCGTGGTCGAGCATGATGTCGCGCTCCTGAGCCACGGGTACAGAGCCCCAAAGGGCCTTGTTCTCAGTACTCCACGTGAACGGCATGCGGCGAACTGAGGGCTTGGGCGCTTCCTTGATTCCGAGCTTAATTTTGAGCAAATTAATCGTCTGAAGCACTGAATAGGCCGTAAGAACCGCGAGCGTCAGCGTAAAAAACGCGAGCAATTGCACGGGGTCAAACGCCCAGCGAAGGAATTCATTGGCGGTCATGGTCGTCGGCAGCTGTTAAGTCGTTGGATTCAAGCGGAAGGGCACTCCAGCCCTCGACATCGCTGCGGCGCAAGCGCAGCGCGTACCAGGTCACGGCCACAAAAAAGATCAAAAAGACCATCAGAGCGGTAATGGGGTACCACGAGGCGCCCTGAACGTCGGCAAAAAACTTAAGAAATCGTCCCATGGCTTACTTCATTAAAGCTTCGAGTTCTTCCTTAGGCGCCTTTTTAATGTCGGTACCCAGGCGCTGCAGGTAGGCAATCAGGGCTACAATCTCTTCGTTCGGATGCACCGTAATCGTCGGGTCCGCGTTTAAGTCGGCGGCAATCGCCACGGCTTGTGCGAATCGGATTTTGTCGGCCTGCGCAATTTCTTGGTCGGTGTAGGGTACGCCCAAACCCTGAAGCACCCTCATCTTTTTTGCGGTGTAGGTCGTGTCCAGTGTGGCGTCGCGGCCGTCGGCGCTGAACATCCACGGGTAGCGCGGCATGATGGAACCCGGCGACATACTCGTGGGATCCCACATGTGGTTGTAGTGCCAGCTGTTCGGGTACTTGCCCCCCTCGCGGTGAAGGTCGGGACCGGTGCGCTTTGAGCCCCACAAGAAGGGATGGTCGTACACGTACTCCCCGCCGAGCGACGGCTGCTTGTCGACTGGGTCGTAGCGCAGCACTTCAGAGGCAAAGGGGCGAATCATCTGGCTGTGGCATGCATTGCAGGCCTCGCGCATGTACAGGTCTCGGCCTTCGAGCTCCAGCGGCGTGTAGGGTTTTACGGTACTGATGGTCGGAATATTGCTCTTCACCATCAGGGTCGGCACGATCTCAATGATTCCGCCAATAGCGACCACGACCGTCGACCAGATCACCATCTGCACCGGCTTGCGCTCGATCCAGCGGTGCCAGTGCTCGCCTTGGTGCTTGCTGTGGGCCTGTAGGGCCGGAGCCTGTGCCTCTTCGTTGGCGATGAGTTCACCCTTCACGGCGGTCTTAAAGATGTTGACGATCATCACCACAATTCCGGTGAGGTAAAGGGTTCCGCCAAAGGCCCGCAGGGCGTACATCGGAATGATCTGCGTCACCGTCTCGAGGAAGTTGCCGTACACCAGGGTGCCGTCGGCCGCGAATTCCTTCCACATCAGGCTCTGAATAAATCCGGCGACATACATCGGCAAGGCCCAGAAAATCAGTCCGGTAGTCCCGAGCCAGAAGTGCCAGTGGGCGAGTTTTTCAGAGTAGCGGCCGTTCTTCCACAAGCGCGGAACCAGCCAGTAAATCATTCCGAAGGTCATAAAGCCGTTCCAACCGAGGGTTCCGACGTGCACGTGGGCCGGAATCCAGTCGGTGTAGTGGGCGATGGCATTCAACCACTTTGTCGAGAGCAAGGGGCCCTCAAAGGTGGCCATTCCGTAGGCCGAAACGCCGACTACAAAAAACTTGAGCACGGCGGAATCGCGCACGCGGTCCCACGCACCGCGCAGGGTGAGTAGGCCGTTGATCATTCCGCCCCACGACGGAGCGATGAGCATGATCGAGAATACGGTTCCGAGGTTCTGCGCCCAATCGGGCAACGCGGTATACAGCAGGTGGTGCGGACCCGCCCAGATGTAGATGAAAATCAGGGCCCAAAAGTGAATGATGGACAAGCGGTACGAGTAGACCGGACGCTCGGCAGCGCGCGGCATGAAGTAGTACATCAAACCGAGAAAGGGCGTGGTCAAAAAGAAGGCGACCGCATTGTGGCCGTACCACCACTGTACCAGGGCGTCCTGGACGCCGGCGTAGATGCTGTAGGACTTAAAGGCACTGACTGGAACCGCGAGGTTGTTGAAAATATGCAGCACGGCCACGGTCACAAACGTGGCGATGTAGAACCAGATGGCCACGTAAAGGTGGCGCTCGCGGCGCTTGAGGATGGTCCAAATCATGTTGACGCCAAAGACGACCCACACGAGGGTGATCAGGATGTCAATTGGCCACTCCAGCTCTGCATATTCCTTAGTCGAGGTGTAGCCCAGCGGAAGCGTAATGACCGCCGATACGATGACCAGCTGCCAACCCCAAAAGTGGATTTTGGACAGCAGGTCACTTGCCATGCGCGTCTTAAGTAGGCGCTGAAGCGAGTAGTAGACCCCCGTGAAAATGGCGTTTCCCGCAAAGGCAAAAATGGCTCCGTTGGTGTGCAGGGCACGTAGGCGGCCAAAGGTCAGCCACGACGTGTCCGCGTTCAATGCCGGAAAAACGAGCTGAAGGGCAATCGTCAAGCCGACCAAAAGGGCAATCAGGCTCCAGAGCACCGTGGCGAGCAGAAAGTTCCGCGTCGTCCGGTTGTCGTAGTAAAACGTTTCAAGTGCGTGACTCATGAATTTTGGGTGGGTTGGGTTGGTGAAGTGTTGGACGCCGTCGTGCCGTCGTCTAGGGCCCGAACGGCCGGAGAGGTCGTGTCGTCGTACTGCCCCGCCGACACCGAGCGCAAAAAGCCAAGCAGAAAAAGGCCTGCAAGCAAAAGGCTCACGGGAATCATTAGGTAGAACGCGCTCATTCGTTAGGGATAGGGGTACGGGATCAAAATTCCCGCAGCCCCGCAGGGTGAACTATGACAATTGTCAGTTCCCCGTATTTTTTTGGCTGCCTTGGGCAGTTTGCACGCTTGGGGCGGAACCGAACACGCGCTTCGCGGCGCGTTCCGTCAACCAAAAGGAGAGACCCACCACGCTCAAGCTGCTGATCGGCATCAAAATCGCCGAAGTCAGGGGTGTGAGCAGTCCCTGAACCGCAAAACTTAGCCCGACCACGTTGTAGACGAGGCTTACCGCAATATTCCAGCGCACCGCGCGCATTCCTTCGCGAGCCATGGCGCGCATTTGCTCAAGCTGTGGAAGCGCAGCGCCCTGAAGCAGTACGTCGCATGCCGGGGCAAAGTGCAGTGCGTCCTCGGCAATCGAGATTCCGACGTCGCTCTGGGCCAGGGCCCCCGCGTCGTTCAGGCCGTCGCCCACCATTGCGACCACATGGCCCTCGGCTTGGCGGTCTTTGACAAACTGCAGCTTGTCGTGCGGGCGCTGCCCAAAGCGCAGCTCGGTTCCGGCGGGCAAGAGCCGTTGAAGTTCCGCGCGTTCGCGGTCCTCGTCGCCCGTGAGCAGGGCCATGCCGTCTGGCGCAAGAGCGCCCAGACCGTCACGCAGTCCGGGGCGGAACACCGATTCTGGCCGCAGCCAGCCCTCGACCGTCACTGCGCCGCTGACCCGCCACGAAACCCCTCTGGGCACGTCGCCCGCATCAACCCCTGTAAAGGTGGCCGACCCCAGGCGCACCAAGTTGCCGTTCCAGGTCGTTTCGAGCCCCGAGCCCAGGTGCTCGGTTACCGACACGCCTTCTAACGTGGGGATTCCGCGCCAGTGCGCCGCGAGCGACCGACTCACCGGGTGGGCCGACTGCTGCACCATGGCCACGAGCACCGGCGCCACGTCCTCGGGTACTTCGCCCTGCCAGGTCTGCTTGCTGGGTTCCGTCAGCGTCCCAGTTTTGTCAAGTACCCAAAAATTCACCTTAGCCAATCGTTCCAGCGTATCGGTTGCCTTGACAAAGGCCCCGTGGCGGCCCATCAAGCGAATACTGTGGCCCAAGCTGAAGGGAATCGCCAGCGCCAGTGCGCAGGGGCAGGCCACGATGAGTACCGACGTCACAATCCACAGCACCTGAGAGGAATCCTTCCACGCCCAAAACAGACCGGCGGCCAAAGCGATGAGTAAAATGCGCCCAGTAAACATTTGGCCCAAGCGGTCGATCCACCGAGCCACTTTGGGCCGATTAATGCCCTGTTCAGACGACCACAATGAGGTCAAGTAGCTCTGATCCAGTCTCTTGTCGACCCGTACGTCCAGGGCTCCGCCCACGTTCTTGGATCCGGCCGCCACAGAGTCGCCCTCGGCCACCGCCAAGGGCTGGGCCTCACCCGTGATGAAGGCCATGTCGACTTCGCTGCGCCCCAAAACCACGGTGCCGTCCACCGGAACCAGCTCGCCGTGGCGAATCCGCAGTACGTCGCCTACGTGAACCTCGGTCAGGGCCACGTAGACCTCGCGTCCGCCCGAAATCCGCAGCGCCGAAAACGGAAAAAAGCTTTGGTAGTCGCGGTCAAAATTCAGGTGGGTGTAGGCCGAGGTTTGAAACCACCGCCCGACGAGCAAAAAAAACACGAGACCTGCCAGCGAATCAAAGTAGCCCGCGCCTTGACCGCTGAGCATTTCAAACCACGACTGCCCCGTAAGGGCCAAGATCCCGAGCGAAATCGGCACATCCATGTTGGTCGTGCGCGACTTGAGGGCTGCCCACGCCGACTTGAAGTAGGTCTGGGCGCTAAATACCACGAGCGGAACCGACAGTGCTGCGGTAATCACACGCATCATGACCGCCAAACCTGAATCCGCCTCGAGCCCCATGTATTCGGGAAAGGCGAACAGCATCGTGTTACCAAACACAAACCCGGCTACCCCCAACTCGAGTGTGGCGCGGCGGTCGCGCCGTGGCGACGCAGAATCATGGGCCGAGGCGAGGCTCAAGTCAGGCGGATACCCCATAAAGTCCAAGCGCTCGGCCAACTTCGAAAGGCTGGTTTCGAGCGGATTAAATCGGAGCTGGGCCTTTTTTTGGCTGAACTCCACGCGCACGTCGATGAGCCCTGGCTCGACCGAGGGCCAGGTTTCGACGGCCTTCACGCACGAGGCGCAGTGCATCGAGGGCAGGTGCAGCTGCACCACTACTGTGCGCTCGGACTGGTGCCGGTACAGGTGGGCATAAAGGGTCGCGTCGTCAAGTGCGGCGTAACGTTGGGTTTCCATGACGAAGTAAAATTCCGCCCATACATTGGCCAAAACCATGACTTATGTCACTTTTTTCGTACCTTAAGAAGACTACTTTTAAACCGATAGAAACCCAAAACCTATCACCATGGAATCCAACTGCGCCACCTGCCCGACCCGGCAAAAAACGGCGTTCCGCTTGCTCGACGGCGCGCAAGTAGAAACGCTCTGCGCCCTAAAGCGCCACGGCCACATTAAAAAGGGCGACGAGCTCTTTTCTGAAGGCCAAAATGTGCGCGGAATTTACTGTGTCCAGGACGGTCACTTTAAGCTGACCCGCCACAGCGCATCGGGCCGTGAGACCATCGTGCGCTTTGCATCGCCAGGTGACTTCATCGGATACCGCGCCCTGCTGGCCAATGAGCCCATAAGCCTCTCGGCGGTGGCCATCCAAGATGCACATGCCTGCTTTGTTCCAGCTGAACTCCTGCTCAACTTTCTCGAGGGCAACGGGCCTTTTTCGCTCGAACTGCTGCGCGCCACCTGCCACGAACTTTCTGAGGCCAACCAGCTTTTGGCTTCGCTCGCCCAAAAATCGGTCAAGCAGCGCCTCGCAGAGGTGCTCCTCATGCTGCGCGCAAAGTTCAACATAGACCCCGACGGGTGCATCGACATTGACCTCAAGCGCTCTGAAATCGCGGACCTTGTCGGAACCGCCACCGAATCGCTCATTCGCCTCCTCTCCCAGTTTGAGCGCGATGAATTGATTTCACGGCAAGGCAAACGTTTTAAAATCAATGAGGCCAAAAAACTCGCACAATTAGCGGAGTTGGTAGACTAGCGGCCAATTGGCGAGGCGGGCAAAAACGAGCTGCGAAAGCGAGAAACGAGTAGCACGAAACTGTGAATCGGAAGATTCTGTTCGGGTATAACCGGATTTTACTTTTTTCCTGCGTTTAAAAAGTGAGCAAATAACACAAAATCAATGATTTGTGATTTTGCACAGGTTGCGGACATTAGGCGCACGCCACCAGAAACCAGTAGCAAGAAACTGAAAGGCCAACGAGCTACTCGCTAATCGTCACCTCAGCCGTGCGGATCGCACTGGCATAGAAGTATCCGAGCGCGTACTCGTTTTCGTTGCCTTCGCGGTAAATGTTTCCGACGATGGGGGCAGGGGGAGGGTCAAAAAGACCACCCACTTGAAGCGTTTGCTCGCGCAGCAAATTCAGGTAGCTGAATAGGCCCATGCTGATGCTGCCGAGTTCGACCTTGTACCGAACGCCGACCGAATCGGGTCCCGCAATTTGAATTGGCGGAATCGACGGGGGAGTCGGAAACACAAATCCGTCGTTAAAGTCGTCGTTGAACACGGTCAGGTCAAACGTTTGGTTCTGCAACGTGTCGTTTCTAAAAATCCGAACCCGGTAGTGGTCGCCGCGCCCAGGGGCTTCGGACCAGTGAATGAAGACGTAGCGCCCCTCTTGCTGAAAGGGAGCGCGCGGCAAGTACTGCGAATAAATTGAGTCGGCGTCGTTGCAGCGATTGAGCGCTTCGGTGGCTGAGGTCCAGGTTCCGCTCGGGTAGCCTTCGCGCTCGGAAACCGTCACCGCCACGCGGTAGGATCGGCCCACTTCTCCCTGAAAATCAGAAAGGTAGCGACCGTTGCTGCGGTGGGCCAGGGTGTCGACAGCGACCTCGTCTTCAAACAGCACCACCAAGGCATTGGTTACGGGCTCGTTGGGGTCGGTGTTGAGGTAGGGCACGCTCCACTTCACGTCGACACGGGCAGAATCGCGGTCGGTCACCCGACCGTTGACGATGAGGCGGGTTTCGCCCTCAGGGAGCTCAACCTCGATGATGTCTTGGCACGACGTGAACGCAAGGGCCAACGCGGCAGATAGAAAAGCAAAGCGGCGCATCAGAACGAGAAGTTGTAGGTGAAGAAGGGCACGGCAGAACCAAAGATGCTCAAGCGGTAGGCGTTGACGTTGGTCGGATTCTCAAAGTCGGCCCGAAAGAAGATGCTGTACGGGTTCCGTCGGCCGTAGGCGTTGTACACCCCAAAGTTCCAGCTCGCCCGCTTGCCCACGCTGCGCGTGATCGACAGGTCGAGGCGGTGGGTGGCCGGAGTCCGGGCGCCGTTGCGGTTGGTGTAGACCGGGTAAAAAATGCCTTCAAACTCGCCGCGCGCGTCGGGGTAGGTGATGGGGCGTCCCGACTGGTAGATCCAGGTTCCGCCAAAGTCCCAGCGCTTGGTGGGCGAGTAGGTGAATACCACACTGAGGTCGTGCAGCTTGTCGTAGTTGGCGGGGTACCACTCGCCGTTGTTGATGCGGGTAATGCGGGTTGGGCCGTCGATCAGGCGTTCGGTACGGCTAAGCGTGTAGCCGATCCAGCCGGTGACTTTGCCCGTCTTTTTCTCAAGCAGCACCTCGGCCCCGTAGGCGCGGCCGGCTCCGGTGAGCAGCTCCGTCTCGATGTCGTCGGTAAAGACGAGGTCGGCTCCGTCGCGGTAGTCCACAAGGTTGCTAAATGCTTTCGCGTAGCCTTCGAGTGTGAGGCGGATTCCGTTGTCCTCGCGAAAGTTCTGCACCACACCCACAGCAACTTGGTCGACGGAGGCGGGATCTATGTAGGTTCCGGCGGGGCGCCACACATTGACCGGAGTCGCCGTAGTGTTGTTCGAAATCAAGTGGATGTACTGCCGCGACCGGTTGTAGCTCAACTTCAGCGAAGCCTTTGGGCCCACCTCGTAGTTCAGGGCGAGGCGCGGTTCCAATCCGGCCAGCCCGACAAACGTTTTAACCACTTCACCGCGCGCAAACACCGTGGTGTCCACTATGCTCGTCGTGGTGGGGTAGCGCGGATCCGCATACGAGTACACCGTCCGCGGACCCAAATTGGCGAACCCGCTGTAGCGCAGGCCGGCCGTCGCACTAAGGCGTTCCGTGACTTTGATGTCGTCGCTTACGTAAAGCGCCGACTCGTTGGCGTACTCCTTACTCAGCGCGATGTCAAATGCGCCCGAAATTTTGCCCGGCGAAAACACGTAGTAGGTGTTCTGCACACCCCAATCGAGCTTGTGGCGGGTCGACGCGTAGTAGGTCCAGCCCAGGTTTGTCACCGTGTTTTGAATGCGCGAATCGAGTTTGAACGACGGAACCGCATCCTCGGGCGTCCCCAGCGAGTACGTGTAGTCTGAATAAATTGCGGTGGCGTTAAAGAACAACTTGGAATTCACGGCGCGGTTCCAGCGCAGGGTTGAGGTCCAGTTGCCCCATCCAAAGTCAAAAAGGTCTTGGGCGCCAAACTGGTCGCGGCCAAAGTACATGCTGGCAAATACGCGGTCCTTCTCGCTCAACTGCGCGTTGACCTTGGCATTGACGTCATAAAAATAAATGGTGGTGTTCTGCAACTCGAGGTTGCCGGTAAACGGTAAAAACAAATCGAAGTACGACCGCCGTCCGCTGACCATAAAGCTCGCCTTGCGCTTCACCAACGGACCTTCGACGGTGAGGCGACTGCTCAGCAGGCCGATTCCGCCTTGGGCGGCAAAGCGCTCGCTGTTGCCTTCCTTTTGGCGCACATCGAGCACGCTCGAGAGGCGGCCTCCGTAGTTGGACGGCATTCCGCCCTTGTACAGCGTCACGTCGCGCACGGCATCGGCATTGAAAATGCTAAAAAATCCGAACAGGTGCGACGACGAGTACACTGGGGCTTCGTCCAGCAAAATCAAGTTTTGGTCGGCGTTGCCGCCGCGCACGTTGAATCCGCTCGACGCCTCGCCCACGGTGCTGACGCCCGGCAAAAGGGTCAGGGTGCGCACGATGTCGGTTTCGCCCAACAGCTGCGGAATCTTTTTGATCTCCTTACTCGTCAGCGAACTCACCGACATTTCGGTCGTTTTGACGTTGTTGTCCAGTTTTTGACTTTGCACCGACACCTCGCCGAGCTCAAACGACTGCTCGCTCAAGCGAATCGAGAGTTTCACGCCTTCGCGGCCCGCCTTGACCGCATACCTGTAGGGCGAGTAGCCGAGCAGCTGTGCAGTCACGGTTCCGCCCTCAATCGGAACCGTCAAGCTGAACATTCCATACGTATTGGTGACGATGTTGGTTTTTTTCGTGGCGGATTCCCAGCTCACGACCACCCCAGGAAGCGATTCGCCGTTGGCGGCATCGACCACCGATCCGCTGACAACGCGCGTCTGCGCGGCAAGGGCGAGCGGAAGCCCCAATAGCACGAGAAAAATTCGATTCACAGTTCGGTGGAGCGCGGTTTAGGGAGCGCCGCCCACACAGGTCAAACACTGTGCCGTGGCAAAGGTTCCGCCATAATGGCTGCTCTTGCGAAATTCCGCTGCGATGCCGGCCCTGCGGCACGAATTGTGTACTTTCGGGCTCATGCTCGCCATTCTGCGCATTCCATTTATGAAACGCAACTTGAAATACACGATCCCCGCCCTCATTTTGGTGGCGGGGGCGGCCTTCGGATTCCGCTACGTACAGTCCACCAATGCTGAAAAAGAGTCGCTCGTCATGCGCCTCGTGGCCGAAGCCCTTCAGGGAGTGCACTACCAGCCCCGAGCCGTGGACGACGCATTCAGCGAGGACGTGTTCAAGGCCTACCTCGAGCTGCTCGACGGCGAAAAGCGGTTTTTGTACCAATCAGACTACGACCGTTTGGCAAAGCACCGCCTGAAGCTCGACGACTACTTCACCAGCGGCGACCTCAGCTTTTTTGAAGAATCGTCAAGCCTTTGGAAGCAGCGCCGCACCGAAGCCCGCCGTCGCTACACCCGCATTTTGGCCAAGCCCCTCGACCTGAGCAGGGCCCGCAGCCTCGAGACCGACGCTGAAAAGCGCGCATACCCCAAGGATTCCGCCGCGATGGACGCCTTCTGGGCCGACTACCTGACATCGCGCGTGCTCGACCGCCTCTACGACCGGGCCTACGAGAAAAAAGACAGCATAAACCAAGCTTTTTTGCCCGGCCACCCGGACTTTGCGGCCAACGAATCCGAAGCGCGCGCCAAAGAGCTCGAGATCCACAACGAATGGTTTGACGGCCTTGACGAACTCGACCGCACCGACGACTTTAGCTACTACATCAACGCCTATGCGGCCGCCTTTGACCCGCATACCCAGTACTTTCCGCCCCAGCAGCAAGAGGCCTTTGAGATCGAAATGACCGGCCAGCTCGAGGGCATTGGAGCCCAACTTCAGCAAGACGGCGAGTTTGTGACCATCGCGAGCATCGTCACCGGCAGCGCGTGCTGGCGCCAGGGCGAACTCGAGGTCGGCGACAAACTCCTCAAGGTTGCCCAAGGCGACGCACAACCTGAAGACGTCGTCGGAATGCGCGTCAACAAGGTGGTCACCAAAGTCCGCGGCAAAAAAGGCACAGAGGTGCGCCTTACCGTCCGCAAAAAAGACGGAACCGAGAAAGTGATTCCCATCGTGCGCGACATCGTTGAGATGGAGGCCACGTTCGCCCGCAGCGCCATGCTGGGCAACAGCGTCGGCTACATTCGCCTGCCCAAATTCTACGTCGACTTTTTTGACGAGAGCAACCGCGACTGCGCTGAAGACGTGCGCACCGAGCTTCGCGCCCTCAAGGCCGCCGGCGCTCGCGGAATCATTTTTGACCTTCGCGGCAACGGCGGCGGATCACTGCCTGCCGCGGTCGGCATCGCCGGACACTTCATCGACAAGGGCCCCGTAGTTCAGGTCAAGACCCAGGGCCAGCGCGTCCGATCCTACGACGACCCGACCCCGGGCGTCGAATGGGACGGTCCGCTCGTGGTGCTCGTCGACGAGTCTACCGCCTCGGCCTCTGAAATCGTCGCTGCCGCCCTTCAGGACTACGGCCGCGCAATCATTGTCGGAACCACCCAAACCTTTGGCAAAGGCACCGTTCAAAACATGATGGATTTTGACCGCGCCGCTGGTGCGTTCTATGCCAAGTACCAACCCCTGGGCGCCTTCAAGCTTACCATTCAGAAGTACTACCGGGTCAATGGCGGAACCACCCAGCTCGACGGCGTGCGCAGCGACGTGGTGATTCCCGACGCGTTTCAGCACGTGGCCTACGGCGAGCGCGAACTGGACTTTGCCTTGGCTGCTGACAAAATCCCGGCTGCCGCATTCACGCCTGTCGCAGGCAACCCGAAGCGTGCCCAAGCGGTAGCTGCATCGCAAGCCCGCGTCAGCGCCAACCCCGATTTTACGCGAATCAACGACTACTCCAACTACCTCCGCGAGCAAGAGAAAAACAGCGGACTCCCGCTCAAGTGGGACGATTTTGTCGCAGACCGCCGAGCAACCGAACAAGCCATCAAGCGATTTGACCGCGAAGGCGCGCCCACGGACACCACCGTGGCCACGATGATCACCCCCGGAAAGCCCGAAAAAGCCGAAGAGGATCGCCGCTGGCTGCGCGCAGTGCGCCGCGACCCGAGCATTGTCGAATCCATGCGCTTGCTGACCGACCTGCA
Organism: Bacteroidota bacterium; assembly: GCA_039805405.1. GTDB lineage: Bacteria > Bacteroidota > Bacteroidia > Flavobacteriales > Schleiferiaceae > TMED14. Next base: position 1,315 of record JBDLUG010000009.1, on the reverse strand, counting down.
ATGACCCTCAGGGCCGTCCTGGCGGCGATCTGGCGCCATCCGCTGGGCCGAACTGGGGCCCTAGTCCTCGGGGCGTGGCTGATCTTGGCCACCTTTGCCTACACCTTTAGCGCCGACCCGGCCCCCTGGGCCAACACCATGAACTTGGCCGAAAGCGCCATGCCCATGGCCTACGCCTCGAGTGACGGCACCATTCACTGGCTCGGAACCGACCGCTACGGCCGCGACCTCACCGGCCGCCTCCTTCTTGGCTCGCGCGTGTCGCTCTCTGTGGGTTTTATCGCTGTCGGAATCGCCATGCTCGTCGGAATCCCCATCGGAGCCTGGGCCGGCTACTACGGAGGCCGCGTGGACGCCGCCCTCTCTGCCCTCATTCAAGTCTTTTGGAGCATCCCCTCCCTGCTCATGGTCATGGCCCTCAGCTTCGTCCTCGGCAAAGGATTTTGGCAAGTCTTCGTCGCCGTGGGACTCACCTCATGGGTCGAAGTCGCCCGCCTCGTTCGTGGCCAAGTCATCGCCTGGAAGCCCGCCGAATTCGTCCAAGCCGCCCGCGTCCTTGGCTACCCCGACCGCCGCATCCTCTGGAAGCACATCATGCCCCAGACTGTCGCTCCCCTCATTGTCCTTGCCGCCAGCCAGTTTGCCAGCGCCATCCTCCTTGAGTCGGGCCTCTCCTTTCTCGGCCTCGGAGCCCAACCCCCCATGCCCTCCTGGGGAGGCATGATTCGCGACCACTACGCCTACCTGCTCACCGGCCAGGCCCACCTCGCCCTCATCCCCGGCGTGGCCCTGGCTACCCTGGTCTTGGCCTTTCAAATCCTCGGAACCGCCCTGCGCGACGTACTCGACGTACGCAAATAGCCGCAGAGCAAGGTTGGCGAGGTTAGCTCGTTAGCTCACGAGAAACCCTCGAAACCCTCACTTTATTCGGGTATAACCGGATTTTACTTTTTCTCGTGCGCGCCAAAACGCAACGAGCCAACGGGCCAATCTCAGCTCCCTTTGTTAATTGGCAAAAAAAAAGACGACCCTCTCGAGTCGTCCATCATCAATCTTTGGGGATTGTGAATCAGAACGGCAAATCGTCGTCGTCGTTCGAGCTGTCAAAGCCCGGAGCCTGAGAAGATGCCGCACGCGCGATGGGGTCGCCACCACCAAAGTTTCCACCTTGATTGCGGTTTCCGCCGCGGTCACCACCGCCGTAGTTGCCGCCGCGGTCGCCGCGGTCGTTGCCACCACCGTAGTTGCCACCGCGATCTCCACGGTCACCGCGGTCGTTGCTGCGTGGTGCGCCGCCACCTTCAGTTCCGTCGCC
>JBDLUG010000008.1:0-20120 GCA_039805405.1 Bacteroidota bacterium | reverse complement strand
CGAAGAGCAAACCGGTGTCACGGTACAGCGCTACAAGGGTCTCGGAGAGATGAACTCTGAGCAGCTTTGGGAAACCACACTGAACCCCGAGGCGCGTACGCTGAAGCAGGTCACCATTGACAACGCCACCGAGGCCGACCGCATCTTCTCGATGCTAATGGGCGATGACGTTCCGCCACGCCGTGAGTTCATCGAGAAAAACGCGCGCTACGCCCGAATCGACGCATAAGTCGACGCGTTTGCGTACTACCTTTGAAGGGTCGCTTCGGCGGCCCTTTTTTAATACCCCAAACTGATGAAAATTACCGTTGTAGGCGCAGGAAACGTAGGTGCTACGTGTGCCGAGGCGATGGTTCGTATGGAACTCGCCAAAGAAATCGTTCTTCTCGACATCAAAGAGGGCTTTGCCGAGGGCAAGGCCATGGACATGAACCAGACGGCGAACCTTCACGGGTTTGACAGCAGGGTTCACGGTGTCACCAATGACTACTCCGCTACGGCGGGTTCAAAAGTTGTCGTGATCACCAGCGGAATTCCGCGCAAGCCCGGCATGACCCGCGAAGAACTCATCGGAACCAACGCAGGCATCGTCAAGTCTGTCGTTGAAAACGCGTTGAAGTACTCTCCTGAGGCGGTGATTGTGGTGATTTCAAATCCGATGGATACGATGACCTACTTGGCGGCCAAGCAGAGCGGTCTTCCCAAGAACCGCATTATTGGCATGGGCGGAATCCTCGATTCAGCTCGCTTCACGTACTACCTATCTGAGGCGATGAACGTTCCTGCAAGCGACCTTCAGGGTGTGGTGGTTGGTGGTCACGGCGATACCACCATGATTCCGCTGACTCGCTTGGCGACCTACCAGAGCACTCCTGTCAGCAACCACCTCAACGCCGAGAAGTTGGCCGAGGTCAAGGCAGCGACGATGGTTGGAGGCGCAACCCTAACAGGTCTCATCGGAACCTCTGCGTGGTACGCTCCAGGTGCCGCTGGTGCAGTCCTGACCGCGAGCATTGTGCGCGACCAAAAGAAGGTGTTCCCTTGCTCGGTCTACCTTGAGGGCGAGTACGGCGAATCAGATATCTGCATGGGCGTACCCGTGGTGATTGGCGCCAACGGTTGGGAGTCCATCGTGGACTACCAGCTCAATGCTGAGGAAGCGGCGGAGTTTGCGAAAAGCGCAGCGGCCGTCCGCGCCATGAACTCGGTGCTGGACAGCTTGTAAGATTCGCTTTGGCGCGTCCAAAAATCTGGTACCGGTGGGCCGCAACCCACCGGTACATTTTTTTATACCCCGGGGTGAACCGTACCCACGCGGCAACCACTCTCCCCCTTGGGCCAAGACCCTGAAGAGCCTGAACCACGGCGTCGGCACCTGAATACACCGCTGTGGGCGTCCAAACAACCACGCCACCGGGGTAGGCCTGTCGCCACTCATCGGTGAGCACTGCATACCGCAGCACTCCGTGCCGGTCCAGTGCATTCAAAAAACGCACGGATCGCTGGCAAAGCGCGCAGCCTCCGTCGTAGAGCACGACGGTGCTCGGCGCTTCGGCTACGGGAGCTTGACCCACCGCGCGCGTCCCCATGAACTTGTGACCACGTACACCCCGGGAGCCCAACCCAGCGTTGGGATCGGCGAACCGGCGCCAGCCACAAACTGACCCATGAACCGTCCGTCCAAACCGTGCACGCGCACGGTTCCGTCACCGCCCACAAAAAACTCTGAAGCCCCGGGATTCGGCCAAACCACAAGACTGCCCAACTCAACGTGATCCTCGGGCAAACCGATTCGGTTGGTGTCGGCGCTCAAAAAGCGAATTCCGCCCGTGGACACGCCCAAAACCATCTCGGGAATTCCGTCCTGATCCAAATCCTTGACCCATGGCGCGTTGAGGTTGCCGTCGCGCGCCACCGTGGCCGAAGCCACCATGCGGGGGGTCATCACAAACTCCAGGTCGATGCGCAAACTGTCGGCCCCAAGGCCCGGCATGGCGCACCCATTGGTCAAGATGCTGTTGTGGTTGGCCACGTCGCCAAACGCATGGCTCAGGTAGGGCGTTCTGTGGGCCGCCAAGTGCACGTCGCTGCTCGGTAGGTTTTTACTGAAGCAAAACTCTACCACCAGATTCGACGCCCCGTCGTAGTCAAACGCATTTTGAAAGCTGATCAAATTCCATCCCTGACTCAGCACTGCGAGGTAGGCAAATGCGACGTCGCCGTTGGGCCCCATTGCGGTGAGCACGCTGTCTGTGGTTTGGCGAACGCTCACCGTAAATCCCTGACTGAGGTAGGGTGCACTTGGCGTGGTGCAGTTGACTTTGAGCCCCTGAATGCGCGTGGGGCCTGAGATTCCAGCAGCAGCGAGCTCGCTTCCGCGAATCAGGTACTGGTGGCGGCCGGCGCGCCTGCTTCCGCCAAACGGAGTTTCCAACGTGGTGCTCGTCGCGGTGGCGGTGGCAGAATTAACGATCTGCGGAGTCAGTTCTGCAGGCTGGTTGATGATGCTTGCGACGTTCGGGTAGGAGCGCACCCCTGCGTAGGCGCTGCCCACCCAAAGCTCGGTACTGCCTTGGTTTACAACTACCCGCGGAACCGCGCGTCCGCTGTACGTCCGCGCGGTATCCACATCCACGGAACCGAATCGCTCAGTGGCAAGCACCCACGTCCCTGCATCGTTGCGCACAAATGCAACTTCTCCGCGTTCGTTGCCCACCAACAGGTCGAGGTCGCCGTCCCCGTCGAGGTCATAAAGCTCAGGGCTGGCATTTTGCCCCACGTCAATTGAGCCGAGTTGAACTGCGGTTCCGCTGAAATTGGGTCCAAAAATGCTACCGGTATTCAAGGTGGAGTACACCTTGCCGTCGGAGCGACCCACGACGAGGTCGAGCAGGCCGTCTCCGTTCAGGTCTCCGAGGCAGGGCGCTGTCCAGCTAGGGTTCGGAGTCAAATTGCTCGAAAAGGGAACAAGTGTATGCCGCCACACTGGATTAGGGGCAGAGCCTACATTGACGTAGTAGCGCAGCCCTAGCCGGCTTCCCAGAATCAAATCCTGGAGTCCGTCGGTATTCAAATCGCCACCGTACGGAACCACGTACGATCCCAACTCAAGCATTTCGCCTTGCAGGAATTGGGTTTGGCTGCGCTGCCATACGGGCGCGCTGGTCGAGCCAACATTCGGGTAGAGCCACACACAAGAGTCGGACTGGGTCACGCGTTCGTTGGGGCTGGCGACGATGTCTTTGATGCCGTCTCCGTTGGCGTCGATCAATGAAAACCCTGGAAACCAAAGGTTGACCGGGGTTCCGCCCGAAGGCCAAGTGCTGTCTTGACTTTCCACATTCGCCACGGCCAAGCTGCCCACATTATAGCCCGCAACGCCGGTCGCAAACGACACATCGCCCAGCAAAATGTCGGGAAGACCGTTGCCGTCAAGGTCGTGAATCAGTACGGTGGACCCCGCGTGCTTGATGTCTTCAGCAAGGGTAGGGGACGCCACTCGCGATCCCGTACATGCATCAATTTGAAGGGCATTGCTCAGTCCGCCTTCTTCTATGTCGCCCCAGCATGCGTCAGCGAGCGCGAAATTCAATCCACAGGGAGCGGAATTTTGGTGCCACTCAATCTTGGTTCCGCCCATATCAAAGGTGAGCACGTCCACGTCTCCGTCCTGATCCACGTCGGTAATGAACGGACGGTCTACGCTGATTACCTGGAGGTTGTACGCCGGATTCCCTTGAACGTATACGGACCTGAGCTCGGATTGGTTGCCCAATGCCCAGCTGAACGAAAGACCGCTGCCGACTCGGGTGCCCTGCCAGACTCCGATTCCGTTGATGACCCAACCAAAAATGTCGGGCACGCCGTCGCAGTTAAAGTCGGCCACATGGACCCACTGCTGGTTCTTTGGGAAGCCACGGGTCCACTCCGGACGCTCTGCCCATTGGCCATTGATACGTTCAAATGCGAGCCAGCGTCCGCCTTCGCGGTCAAAGACGACTAAGTCTTCGCTTCCGTTGCCGTCCACATCGGCGTGAAACATTTGCGGGTTGTTTAGGCCACCTGAAGTACCTAGGTTAAGCGGCTGTCCAGCTGAATTTTGAATTCCGGCCAAGTTGGTCGCAAAAAACGACCACTTTACTTGAGAAGCTCCCGAGTAGGGTAGAGCGGCCCAAAGGGTCAGGATGAGGATGGTCCGAAGTAGTGCGCGCATTTTCCAAAGGTAATTCACCTATATTTGCCGCCTCGTACTAAAGTCACTCACACTATGCAGAATAAAGTGGTAATCCGCCTGTTTGCAGTCGCTTTTGCGCTTGCGGCCCTTTATGAATTGTCCTTCACCTTCATCGCGCAGCGCGTTGAAAAGCAAGCGCTTGAGATCGCCGGCGGCGATCCGTCCAAGCTCAACCGCGTGCTTGATTCGCTCGCGAACCAAGAGGTGTACAACCTCGGTGTGGCTTCGTTCACCTACAAAGAGGTGAAAGAGAAGGAGATGAACCTTGGCCTCGACTTGCGTGGAGGTATGAACGTGATCCTTGAGGTTTCGGTTCGCGACGTCATCAAAGGTCTGGCAGCTAACCCCAACGACTCTACTCTGAATGCCGCACTCGCAACTGCCGATGCCGAGCAAGAGAACAGTGGTGAGGCCTACATCGATTTATTTATCAAGGCCTTAGACACTAAGCGAGGCTCGAAGTTGTGGAGTGATCCCAGTCTCTTCGGAACCAAAGACATGTCAGACCGCCTTGGCTTTAACGCAACCGACGAAGAGGTTCAAGCAGCCATTCGTTCAGACGTCGAAGCCTCAGTTCAGAACGTGTACACGGTCTTGAAAGCGCGTATCGACCAGTTTGGCGTCGTTCAGCCCAACCTTCAGCGCCTCGGTACCACCGGCCGTATTATGGTTGAGCTTCCCGGTGTAAAAGATCCAGCACGTGTACAGCGCCTGCTTCAGTCTACTGCGCGCCTTGAATTTTGGCGTGCCGACTACGGGGCTGCATGGATGCAGTTTATGGTCGATGCCAACGAGCGACTGCGCGCGGTGGTTCCGGACCCCAATGAGACCAAAACGGAATCGGCTTCAACGCCTAAGGCTATTGATCTTCCGACCGCATTGGATGCTGAAGACGACATTACCAAGCCTGAGTCGACCGCAGTAGCAGCTGCAGATTCGAATGCCCTCAAGCACAATCCATTGCTGAACATTTTCCAGCTCAATGTAGACCCCCAGACCTTTACTCCGCTCGAAGGGCCGATTATCGGTTTTGCTCTTCCGCGCGATACGGCTACCATCAATGCCTACCTCAAGAGCGATGTGGTAAAAACTCTGATTCCTGGAGACAAGCGCTACGTTCGCTTCGCCTGGACGCGTCCTGATCCCAAGGCAGGTATTACCTTCTTGATCGCCCTCAACGGCAACCGCACCATGGAACCAGAACTCGACGGGGGCGTCATCGTTGACGCGCGCCGCGAATTCGACCAGGGTAACAACCCCATCGTAACCATGGCCATGAACGGCTACGGAGCCCAAATCTGGCAGCGCATCACTGCCGAAGAGAGCGCCAAGAACCCCAAGGGCCACGTGGCCGTAGTACTCGACAACATGGTCTACAGCTACCCACGCGTCGTCAATGAGATTTCAGGCGGCCGTACCCAAATTGAAGGCGGCTTTAGCCTTGACGAGGCGTCTGACTTGGCAAACGTTTTGAAAGCTGGTAAACTACCAGTTCCTGCACGTGTGATTCAAGCCGATGTGGTTGGTCCGAGCCTCGGTAAAGAAGCCATTTCTGCGTCAATGAACTCGTTCTTGATCGCCTTCCTGGTGGTTTTTGCCTACATGGTGTTCTACTACTCTGGTGGTGGTGTTGCCGCCAACTTGGCACTTTTGGTGAACATGTTCTTCATCTTCGGAATCCTCGACGCTATTTCTGCCGTTTTGACCCTTCCGGGTATGGCTGGTATCGTACTCACGATTGGTATGGCTGTGGATGCGAACGTATTGATTTTCGACCGTATTCGAGAAGAACTCGCGGCGGGTAAAGACACTCGTACTGCGGTTAAGGACGGCTACAGTGGCTCGAGAGGGGCAATTCTTGATTCAAACGCAACGACTCTGATCACTGCAATCATCCTGTTCACCGTGGGTACCGGTCCAATTAAAGGATTTGCAACCACCTTGATCATTGGTATTCTTTCGTCGTTGTTCACCGCAATTTTTGTTTCGCGCTTGTACATCGAATGGAAGCTAAGTCGTGGAGGTTCAATCGGCTTTACCACGAAGGCCACTGAAAAGTGGTTCGTGAATACCAACTTCAACTTTGTGAAGACGCGCAAACCTGCGTACATCATTTCTGGAGTCCTAGTCGTCATTAGTATTGTAGCACTTTTCACGAAAGGGTTGAGTTACGGAGTTGACTTCGAGGGTGGTCGTACCTATCAGGTTCGCTTTGACCAGCCAGTAGAAGTTTCAAAGGTTAGTTCGAGCCTGTCGAAGGTATTTGTGGATGCCAATGGCAAGTCATTTTCGCCCATCGTAAAGACTTTAGGTTCGCCGGATCAGGTAGTGATCACCACAAACTTCCGAATATCAGAATCAGGTTCCGAGGTCGAAGAGGCGCTTCGTGCCCAGCTGTACACCGGAGTTAAAGGTCTCTATGCAACGCCCCCGACGGCAGCAGCGTTCGAAAATCCTGGTGATAACGGATTAGGTATTGTGTCGTACCGTCAAGTAGGTCCAACGGTGGCCGATGATATTGCGAATTCAGCGGTTTGGGCCATCTTGTTTTCGCTACTTGGAATTTTTATATACCTCCTCGTGCGATTCAGTCGCTGGCAGTACTCGTTAGGTGCTGTGGTCGCGTTGATGCATGACGTGGTGTTGACACTTGGAGCGTTCGCCTTGTTCGATGGAATTCTACCGTTCTCGCTTGAAGTTGACCAAGCCTTCATCGCGGCCATTCTCACGGTCATTGGATATTCCATTAATGATACGGTGGTTGTATTTGACCGTGTACGCGAAGTGATTGGGTTCGGCCCGAAAGCCAAACCTACCGAAGGTGTGGTGAACGAAGCATTAAATGCCACCTTGAGCCGCACCTTTAATACTTCGATGACCACAATAGTTGTGCTTCTCGTGATTTTCTTCTTAGGTGGTGAAGTACTTCGTGGCTTCATTTTTGCCATCCTTTTTGGTATTGTGGTAGGTACGTACTCGTCGCTCTTTATTGCGTCGCCCATCTTGTACGACACGTCCAAAAAGTAGAAATATGTCGTTTCTTTTCATCAGCACCGGAGAAGTACTCATACTGCTTTTCGCGGTGCTGATGCTTTTTGGGCCAGACCGACTTCCAGGCTTTGTGCGTTCACTCGCCAAAGGAATTCGCACGGTGAAGAACGCTCAGGCCGACCTCACGCAGCAAATGACTAAGATGGCCGAGGACCAACCTGGAATCAAAGAAGTTTCGAAGGCAGTTGAAGAGGTTAAAAGCGATATTGAGGGGGTAGTCTCTCGAAAAAAGTAGTTTTTTAAAGTGGCACCCCTAAATTTTAGGGGGTTGTTTATAAAAAATTATAGTTTTCATTTCAGCTTGTTGTGGATTTTTGGTAGTTTTGTGCCATCAAAAACCAATTTGCTATGCCCACTTCTCGTTATTTAGGCCTCGAGGCGGCCTTGAGCCACAAACCTTCAGTTTTTGCTAAGCCCGCGGGTAAGGCCTCTGAGTACTTTGGGGCCAATGTCTTTAACCAAAAGGCAATGCGGGAGTACATGCCCAAAGAGGCATTTGAATCCGTAATGAAAGCTATTGACCGCGGCGATAAAATCGACCGTGGAATTGCCGATCAGGTAGCGACCGCAATGAAGGCGTGGGCCATGGCTAAGGGCGCTTCCCACTACACCCACTGGTTTCAGCCGCTGACTGGCGCGACCGCCGAGAAGCACGATGCATTCTTTGAGCCCACTGCCGACGGCTACGCCATCGAGAAGTTCAACGGCGGAATGCTCGTGCAAGCCGAGCCCGACGCATCAAGCTTCCCCAATGGTGGAATCCGCAATACGTTTGAGGCCCGCGGCTACACCGCGTGGGATCCAACCTCTCCCGCATTTGTTCTTGCAGACACACTTTGCATTCCGACCGTATTTGTGGCCTACACTGGTGAGGCATTGGACAACAAAACTCCGCTCCTGCGCTCACTACAGGCAGTCGACCATGCGGCCACTGCCGTATGCCAGTACTTTGATAAGAACATTGGTAAAGTGCATGCCACCTTGGGATGGGAGCAAGAGTACTTTCTGATCGATGAGGCCCTTTACCACGCGCGCCCTGACCTCGTGATGACGGGACGCACACTCGTGGGCCATTCTCCGGCGAAGGGCCAGCAAATGGAGGACCACTACTTCGGTAGCATCCCTGAGCGCGTCATTCAGTTTATGCGCGAGATCGAATTTGAGAGCCATTTGCTCGGAATTCCCGTCAAAACCCGCCACAACGAAGTGGCTCCAGGTCAGTTTGAGTTTGCACCCATTTTTGAGGAGGCCAACGTGGCCGTAGACCACAACTCCCTCTTCATGGACATCCTTCAGAAGGTGGGTACGCGCCACAACTTCCGCGTGCTGATGCACGAGAAGCCCTTTGCTGGTGTCAATGGCTCGGGCAAGCACAACAACTGGTCGCTTGCAACAGACACTGGAATCAATCTGCTTGCTCCTGGCTCTACGCCGAAGCGCAACCTCTTGTTCTTGAGCTTCTTTGTCAACACAATCAAAGCGATGCACGACCGCGCCGATTTGATTCGTGCGGCCATTGCCTCCGCGAGCAACGACCACCGTTTGGGGGCCAACGAAGCTCCGCCTGCTATTATTTCAGTATTCATCGGAAGCCAACTCACCGAGGTACTCGATGAGCTTGAAAAACTCGAGAGCGGCAAAATGTCGCCTGAGAAAAAGACTGAGTTAAAACTCAACGTGGTAGGTAAGATTCCAGAGATTTTGCTCGACAACACCGACCGCAACCGAACCTCGCCATTTGCCTTCACGGGCAACAAGTTTGAGCTGCGTGCGGTAGGTTCTTTGGCCAACTGTTCGCACGCCATGACGACCCTCAACCTCATGGTTACCGACCAGCTCATTCAGTTTAAAAAGGATGTGGACGCCCAAATTGCACAAGGCTTAAAGAAGGACGACGCCATCTTTAACGTGCTCAAGGACTACATCAAGGCCTCTAAAAAGATTCGTTTTGAGGGGGACGGCTACAGCGATGCGTGGAAGGATGAAGCAGCCAAGCGCGGCCTCAAGAATACGCCGGATACTCCGCGTGCATTGGATTTCTTGGTGACCAAAGATGCCGAGGGTCTGTTTGCCAAGCACGGTGTCCTGAGCAAGGTCGAGCTGCATGCGCGATACGAGATCTTGCAAGAGGAATACTTCAAGCACCTTCAGATTGAGAGCCGTACCCTGGGTGATTTGGTGCACAACCACATCATTCCTTCGGCCATCAAGTACCAGAGTGTGATGAGTGAAAACTTACTTCGCCTTAAGGCTTTGCTTCCCGAAGCCACGTTCAAGAAGACATGCAAAGAGCAGCTCGACATTATTGAAGAACTCAGCGAGCGCATCTCAAAGGCGCTTCGCCACGTCGAAGAAATGACCGAGGCCCGCAAAAAGGCAAATACTATTGAGTCCGCTCGTGAACGCGCCTTGGCGTACTGCGATACAGTGAAGCCATTTTTGTCTTCAATTCGCTACGAGGTAGACAAGATGGAATTGATTGTAGACAACGAAACGTGGCCACTTCCGAAGTACCGCGAGCTGCTCTACATTCGATAGATTCATAAAAAAATCTGAGAAATGTGGCCCTTCGTGCAGGCGCGCGAGGGGCTTTTCTCGTTTTATCCGCTAGCATTTGTTATTTTCGTGACTTCAGCGCCTGAAACGCCACCACCCTCATGACACAACGAACTCATTTTGCGCTCGGATTAGCCTTTGCCCTCGGGGTAGTGGCGACCCCACTGTGGGCCCAAAAATCATCCGAAGACGACGCTCCCAAGCGACCCAAAATTGCACGCCAAGGCGACGACTACTACTTGGGTAAAGAATACAGCAAGGCGATCGCAATCTACCGAAAGGCCTACAGCAAGGTCAAGTCGCGCCCCGAAAAGGCCGAGATCAGCTACCGTCTGGGGGAATGCTACCGCTACACTGCTCAGTACAAGGCCGCCGAGGCCCAGTACCGCCGTGCGATTAAGGCAGGCTACACCCAGGCTGAGGCCTATTTAGGTGTAGCAGAAATGCTCAAGTACCAAGACAAGTACAGTGACGCACTGGTTGCCTACGAAGACATGGCCAAAGTGTTTCCAGGCGACGAGCGCGCAAAGCAAGGAATCGAAAGCTCGAAGGCCGCTGTGGCCTGGTTGGCGGCAACGACCCGGTACCAGGTGGGGCCACTCACAGATTTAAATACCAAGGCTCACGAGTACGGATTGGCATTCGACGGACGCCAAGATTCGTACGAAGAGCTCCTGTTCTCTTCGACGCGTGAAGGCGGAATCGGCAAGCGCACAGATGGTTGGACCGGCCAGCAGTTTGCGGACATCTACACGACAAAGCGACTCAACGCCGACGGTTCTGCTCGTGGTGGTAAAAAGCCAAAGGGTGGCGCTTCCAAAGTCGATCCCACGGCGGCACGCGCGCAAAAATTCTCAGCACCTGAGCTGCTCCCTGAGGTCATCAACACCATGGACCACGAGGGATCGCCCTCGTTTGATGGCAAGCGACGCAATCTGTACTTCACGCGCTGCATGGACGTGAAGCGTGCTCAGCTTGGTTGTGCCATTTACGTGACCCGCCGCGCAGGCCAGACGTGGCAAGATCCAACCCCTGTGGTGCTTACGAACGACTCATCGCGATCGGTAGGTCACCCCAGCATCAATACGGACGAGACACTACTGTACTTCGCGGGCGACCTTCAAGGCGCGGTCGGAGGTAAGGACTTGTGGGTGGCAACGTACGACAAGCGCCGCAGGAGCTGGAGCAATCCAGTTAATCTTGGCGCCCTTGTCAATACGAAGGGTGACGAGCTCTTTCCGTTCATTCACGACGATGGATTCCTGTATTTTTCAAGCGACGGCCTTCCAGGTATGGGTGGTTTTGACCTCTTTCGCGTAGCGGTGGGTGAAGACGGTCTGCCTACGGGTGAACCCGAGAATTTGAAGTCTCCGCTCAACAGCTCAGGGGATGATTTCAATATCATTTTGCGCCCGGGTGGTCTTCGCGACGGCTACTTCGTGACCAACCGCGAGGGCGGAACCGGCGGCGACGACATTTGGACGATTTACGAGGTTCCGTTGAAGTACGGCTTGCGCGGTACTCTGAAGAGCGAAAAGGACCAAACTCCGCTCGCCAACGCCACAGTGAAAATTTCGGGTAGCGACGGCTTTACTGCCACCGTGATGACCGACAAGTTGGGCACGTTTGAACTGATCGACGAAAAGTTGACCGCCGACGTCAATTACTCGTTTGCATTCGAAAAGAAGAAGTTCTTGAATGGCGGAGCCAAGGCCAACACAGTAGGATTGAACCTTGACAACTTTGTGTTTGTAGAAAACGAGAACGTCTTTCGCCATACCATGGACATCGCTGCTACGATGGCGCCGATTGAGTACCCCGTCATCCTTCCAGAACTCTACTTTGCGCTCGCGAAGTGGGACCTCAACGACAAGTCGCGTGCGGCCCTCGATACCGTCTACCGTACGCTCGCACTCAATCCGAACATTGTCATTGAGCTTCGTTCGCACACGGACTACCGCGATGCCGACGACAAGAACCAAGCACTTTCGCAAAAACGTGCCGATACCTGTGTGAAGTACCTCATCAGCAAGGGCATCGACCCCGCGCGCCTTGTGTCGCTGGGAATGGGTGAGACGCAGCCGTTTGAGATTCCGCAGAACTACAAAGGACTGGGTAAGGATTTGTTCCCGGCAGGTACGCTACTCTCAGAGTCGAACATTCGCAAGATGCCTTCTAGCCAGCAAGAGACCGCCAACCAGATCAACCGCCGTACCGACTTCCGCGTAATCCGCGACGACTACACTCCGCCCGTGGATACCGCTGCCTTGGCTGAAGAGATGGTGGATAAGGCCAAAAACGCTGAGCCCGCAAAGCTCGTAAAAGGTGAAATGTACACGGTGGGCGACAAGGAGAGTTTTGCTACGGTATGCCGCAACGCAAACGTGGGCATCACTGACCTGCGCAAGCTCAACGGTGGTCTTCGTGGAGTTCGTCTTGAGCCAGGAATGATCCTTAAGGTTACGCCAAATGGCGACTATGCCGAGTTTGATTCCAAGTACCGCCAAGTGAACCTTGGAGAGACCTGGAAGACGCTGGCAAAGGACCTCGGATTAAAAGAAAAAGAGCTACGCGAGCTGAACCCCGAGTGGGTGAAGGTGGAGCCGCCCGTCGGAACCTACATTCGCACGAAGTAGCGTTGATAACCTTTAAGCTTCCCTTCGGCTCAGGCCGAAGGGAAGTTTTATTTTTGCACCTATGAGTTCGAGCAACCGATACGCCGGCCGGGGCGTTTCCTCAGGCAAAGAAGAAGTTCACCAGGCGATCGCCGCCATCGACAAAGGGCTGTTTCCGAACGCGTTTTGCAAAATTGTACCTGACGCACTGAGCGGATCGGCAGACCACTGCCTTGTCATGCATGCCGACGGCGCGGGTACCAAGTCGTCGCTGGCCTACCTCTACTGGAAGGAGACCGGTGACCTCAGCGTGTGGCGCGGAATCGCCCAGGACGCCGTAGTCATGAACACCGACGACTTGCTCTGCGTCGGCGCCACGGGTCCCATCTTGCTGAGCTCGACTATTGGGCGCAACAAACACTTGATTCCCGGTGAAGTGATTAAAGCACTTATCGAAGGAACCGAGTCAGTGCTTCAGGACCTGCGCGACGCAGGTATGGACATTCAAAGTACGGGCGGCGAAACGGCGGACGTGGGCGACCTCGTGCGCACAGTGATTGTCGACAGTACCGTGGTGGCACGCATGAAGCGCAGCGACGTGATTGACAATGCCCAAATTGCTCCGGGGCAGTACGTGGTGGGTCTGGCCTCCTATGGCCAAGCGACCTACGAGCGCGCATACAACGGCGGAATGGGTTCGAACGGACTCACTTCTGCGCGGCACGACGTCTTCAGCAGCATTCTTGCAATCCGCTACCCAGAGAGCTTTGCGCCCGAGACCGACCCCGCACTTGTCTATTCCGGAACCAAGCAACTCACCGATGCCGTCGCCGGAAGCCCACTTGATGCGGGTAAATTGGTGCTTTCGCCCACCCGTACGTATGCACCGGTGATGATTCCGGTCATTAAAGAACTCGGAGTGCAGCTGCGTGGAGCCGTGCACTGCAGCGGCGGTGCCCAGACCAAGGTGCTGCACTTTCTCAAGCAGGGCAAAGTGGTCAAGGATCACCTATTTGCGGTTCCGCCGTTGTTTGACCTCATTCAAAAGGAGTCGGCAACCCCGTGGCGCCAGATGTACGAAGTCTTCAACATGGGCCACCGCATGGAGCTCTACGTGGACAGCCTCAAGGCTGCGGAGCAGGTGATTTCTATTTCGAAGCACATGGGCGTAGATGCCCAAATCGTGGGCCGCGTGGAGGCCTCAGCAACCCCCGAGGTCGAAGTACACGCACCCGACGGAATTCACACCTACCGCCGCGCATGAATCTTGTAGAGAAACTCCAGGCCATCTGGATTCGGCACCAGGATGTGCACGACCAGCTCATGACGCCAGAGCTGGCGGCAGATCCCGCGCGATTTGTGCGCCTCAACCGCGAGTACAAAGAACTCGACGAACTCGTTCAAGCTCGTGCCCGCTACCTCGAAGCACTTGCCAACCGCGATGAGGCCCAGCTTATGCTCGAATCCGAAAAGGATCCCGAAATGCGCGAGATGGCCCAAGACGAGTTTGATACGGCACGCCAGCGAATCGCAGCTCTTGAGGTCGAAATCAAGGAGCTCCTGATCCCTAAGGACCCGGCAGACGCTCGGGATGCCGTACTTGAGGTCCGTGCCGGAACCGGTGGCGACGAAGCCGGACTCTTTGCGGGTGAACTCCTGCGGTCCTACTTGCGCTTTGCTGAAGAGAAGGGCTGGACCACCGAAATGCTCAGCCTCACCGAGGGTTCCGTAGGCGGAATCAAAGAAGCGAGCGTTCAAATCCGTGGAGAGCAGGTGTACGGCGTCCTCAAGTTTGAGAGTGGAGTGCACCGCGTACAGCGGGTTCCGGCCACCGAAAGCCAGGGTCGTGTGCACACTTCTGCAGCGACGGTGGCGGTGCTGCCAGAAGCTGACGAACTCGACGTTCAGATTCGCGATGTGGACATTCGCAAAGACACCTTTCGCTCCAGTGGAGCAGGGGGGCAGCACGTCAACAAGACAGAATCGGGCGTACGCCTGACGCACTTTCCGACCGGAATTGTGGTGGAATGCCAAGACGGTCGCTCGCAGCACCAGAACTACGACCGGGCGCTCACCGTGCTTCGGGCGCGAATTTGGGACAAGGCTCGTGCAGAACGCGACGCCGCAGTAGCCGAGCACCGTAAGTCGCTGGTAAGTACCGGCGACCGCAGTGCGAAGATTCGAACCTACAACTTTCCGCAGAGCCGGGTGACGGACCACCGCATCGGACTCACCGTGTACAACCTGCCCGACGTGATGAACGGCGACCTCAAGGCCCTCATCGAGGGGCTTCGGGTGGCCGACCACGCCGAGCGCCTCAAGCAAGGAGCCGACGAATGAACTACACCACGCTCTCCCAACGCATTGAAACCGCAGGCCACGGGCTCTGTGTAGGTCTCGATCCTGATCCAGCCAAGCTGCCCTCCGGAACCGATTTGGCGTCGTTCTGCATCGGAATCATTGATGCTACGGCCCATGTAGCCGTCGCCTACAAACCCAACTTTGCCTTCTTTGAGGCCCTGGGACGGCCAGGCTGGGACGCCCTGGACGCGGTGACCCAGCACCTGCGGTCACTGCCCCAGAAGCCCTTCTTGATTGCCGACGCCAAGCGCGGAGACATCGGAAACACTGCCGCCCGTTATGCTCAAGGAATTCTTGAGGTTATGGGGTACGACGCCATTACCGTAGCGCCCTACATGGGCCGAGACAGCGTAGAACCCTTTTTGCGCGACGAAAAGTGGGTGGTTGGTCTGGGCCTCACCAGCAATCCCGGAGCTGACGACCTGCAGCAGCTCACCCTCGGCGACGGCCGCCGTGTATACGAAGCCGTTGCGGACGCCTACCTTCAATGGGGTTCACCTGAAAACCTCATGGTGGTGGCAGGCGCCACGCGCCCTGAGGCACTTGGGGCACTTCGCGACCGCATGCCTGACACCTTTTTCTTGGTTCCCGGGGTCGGAGCCCAAGGTGGCAGTGCCGCTGAGGTAGTGCGCCACGGTTCCTTTCGCGGCAAGCCCGGTATGGGACTGCTGATCAATGCTTCGCGCAGCATCATGTACGCCTCGAGCGGAACCGACTGGCGCACCGCAGCCTCTCATGCTGCCGAAGCTTTGGCTGACGAAATTCAATCTGCCTACCGTGGTTAAGCAAGGATCCCTGCGCATTCTCGTAACCGGCGCCAACGGCCTGCTCGGGCAGTCACTGCTGTACGTGGCACAGGGTCGGCACGAGTTACTCGCCACGGGTCGCGGTCCCGCTCGGGGCAACCACTTCGGATTCCCCTACGCAGAACTCGACACCACCCGCCCCGAGGACTTCGAACGCGTGCTGACCGAATTCCGCCCCGACGTCGTGATCCATTCAGCTGCCATGACGCAGGTAGACGACTGCGAAAAGGACCCCGATACCTGCCAAAAACTCAACGTGGACGCCACGCGCTATTGTGCAGAAGCGTGCGCGCGGCATGGGGTGCACCTGATTTTCATCAGCACAGACTTCATTTTTGACGGCAAAGAGGGACCCTATTCTGAAGACGCCCAGCCGGCGCCTCTGAGTGTCTACGGCTGGTCCAAACTGCACGCTGAAGAGGCGGTAAAGGCCATCGGAGCCCGCTACACCATTGCGCGCACCGTCCTCGTCATCGGATACGTACCCGGCCTTAGCCGCAGCAACATCATCTTGTGGGCGCGTGGTGCCCTGCAGCGCAAAGAGCGCATTCGCGTCGTCGACGACCAAGTGCGAAGCCCAACGTGGAGCGTGGACCTCGCCGAGGGCTGCCTGCGCATCGCAGAGCGCGGTGCCGAGGGAATCTACCACCTCAGCGGTCCCGACACTATGAGCATCCTTGAACTCGTGAAGCAGGTGGCGGTCCACGCACAACTGGATGCCAGCCTGATCGACGTTGTGAGTAGCGAATCCCTGGGGCAGCCCGCGAAGCGTCCGCCCGTCACGGGATTTGACATCAGCAAGGCGCGAAAAGATTTGGGATTCAATCCACATTCCTTCAGCGAGGTCTTAGATGAGATACCTATATTTGAAAATCTTAGCTAAGCCCTATCACCAATGAGTAGCAACACACAGTCCTGGGGTTCCCGGGTTGGACTCGTCCTTGCCATGGCCGGAAATGCCGTTGGATTAGGTAACTTCTTACGTTTCCCTGTCCAGGCCGTTCAAAATGGCGGTGGCGCATTTATTATTCCCTACCTCGTATCATTTCTCGTTCTGGGAATTCCACTGCTTTGGATTGAATGGGCTTCTGGTCGATTCGGCGGAACTAAGGGTGATCACAGTGCGCCGTTCATTATGAATTCAATGGGCAAGCGGTCGTATTGGAAGTACTTAGGCGTATTTGGAATTTTCACCAACATTGCTGTCGCTGCATACTACACGTACATTGAATCATGGACGTTCTCATATGTGGTTCACACGGTTGCACAAACATTTACGGGAATGAGTCAAACCGAAGTTGCTCAGTTTTTCTCGAGTTATGTCGACATAAGTCAAAGTACTACGGGCTTGCCCTACGAGGCGATTTGGTTCTACATCTTGGTCTTGTGGCTGAATACGTGGATTTTGAGCAAAGGTTTAGAGGGGGGCATTGAGAAAGTGGCAAAAATCGGAATGCCGTTACTCATCATTTTTGGAGCCTTTTTGGCTGTTCGTGCCTTCATGCTCGGTGATTCCGGAGCATCTGTGGGTTGTGTGGAGTGCGATGCGATGCTTGGGTTTAATTTTTTATGGAATCCACAATTCGACTCTTTGAGCAACCCCAACGTCTGGCTTGCTGCTGCGGGTCAAATATTCTTCACCCTTTCAGTGGGTATGGGCACCATTCATTGCTACGCTGCCTATGTGAAGTCAAAAGATGACATCGCGTTGAATTCTATGGCCGCAGGCTGGATGAATGGATTTGTTGAAATTGTTCTCGGTGGTAGTATCGTTATTCCAATTGCAGTGGGGTACCTCGGATTGGATTGGGTTAAAGAGAATGCAGGATTCGCGATGGCGTTTCAAACGATGCCGTTTCTCTTTTCTAAATGGGGAGCCGTCTTGGGTGGCGTGGCCGGTGTAATGTGGTTTGGATTGCTCTTTTTTGCGGGAATCACAAGTTCTTTGGCAATGGGTTCGCCATGGGTAGCATTCATGCAGGACGAGTTTAAGTTTAGTCTGAAAAAGTCAGCTTGGACATTTGGTCTAGTCACTCTGGTAGCTGGACTTCCCACCGTATTTTTCTACCAGCAGGGTGTATTTGATCAATATGATTACTGGGCTGGCACAGTAGGGCTTGTCTTTTTTGCGCTCGTTGAAGCCATTCTTTTTGCATGGATATGGGGTATAGACAAAGGTTGGCAAGAAATCAATCGCGGGTCTGACATCGTGCTCCCGAAGTTTTATAAGCCTATTTTGAAGTACGTGACGCCTTCTATTTTGCTGGTAATCTTCACCATGAGTCTTGTGACGCCCAAAGGGAACGACTGGAAGTCGGCGTTTGCCAACGGATGGGAGTTTGATTCGTCAAGTATCATCGGTCAGATTCAAAATGTGGATATTGTGTACAATCGCGAAGCCATTGCTGACGTGTTCGTCGCCGAAGTCGCCGGTGTGGCTGATGTTCAGTCTACAGAATCTGAAACAACGATTCGCGTGGTTCATCCCACTGGTGAAGCGACGGTGTACGCATGGGATGCTGAAGATGCACAACCCGTAGTTTCAACTGGGCAAACGATTCGGGCGGGAGATCAAATTGCCACTGGCACCTTTGTGAATCCTATTTTTTACAAGCAATTGGCCCGAGGAATCCTCGTAGCGTTGTTTGCCTTCATTTCAGGTATGGTCTATATTGCCTACCGCCGTCGAATCAAAAACGCATAAGTCATGACAACTGCAGCATGGGCAATGATGCTCACCACCCAAGGCTTGGTCACCGTGATCACGGCATACTTCTTTTATAAGGTACTGCGTACGCCACCCAAGTCAGAGCCGGATTCCTTCTCACACAACGATCCCGAGTAATGGGGCGGCAACCCAAACCCTGGGTTGCAGATATTATATGGGCGGGGTTGTTCCTCGCCCTTTTCATTTTCTACACGTGGCACTCGAATCAAACGCCACCAGAACCGCGTTGGGCGTCTTTTCCAGAAGTGCCCCGCGCTGAGTTCAGCGAACCTCAATGGCCCCGTGGTCAGAAATGGGAACGTCGGCCTTTTGAATCCCGTCAAACCGACCGCGTCCGGGCCGTGGTTGCCTCAGATACAGTGACGACGCAATGGCTGTACACTCAAGGTTGGCCCCAATGGAAGGCTGAGGGTTTTGTGCGCGATCGGGAGCGCTGGGGAGGTGTCGATTCTGCCCTCTGTGCCCGCTGGGACAATCGTTCGGAATTCGATTGGGTGCTGCATCCGCCCAGTCCGGTCGACCTGAACAGTGTTTCAGAAGAGGTACTCTACGCTCACCCGTTGTGGCGTTCGCCTCAGGTACGCGCGGTGCACCGGTTCCGCAGTAGGGTCCGCCCATTGCGCAACTGGGACGAAGTCTTTGCCTTGGCTCCCTTTGATTCCGCACAAAAGGTACAAATGACGAAGTACTTCTACGTGGGTAAATAGTTGTACATTTGCAGCCCAAAGAGAGGAGGTGTCCCCATTATGCTAGTAGTACAAGTTAAAGAAGGTGAAGGAATTGAGCGCGCGCTAAAGCGCTACAAGCGCAAATTCGACAAAACCGGCACGATGCGCCAGCTGCGCAGCCGTCAGCAATTCACCAAAACTTCGGTGAATCGCCGTAAAGAAATCATCAAGGCAACATACGTTCAGGGTCTTCGTTTGAAAGACGCCGAATAAGTTGGTCCCTGACCTAATTTAAGCCTCGAGAACCCTCGGGGCTTTTTTTATGCTCGAATCATTCACAAACTACCTCCGCTGGGAACGTCGCCGTTCCGAAGCCACCGTAACGGCCTATTCCTCAGACGTGGCCCAGTGGCTGCTCTTTGCTGAACATGCCCTCGGCATGCCTGGTGCAGAAGGTGCAGAGCGTTCCCATGTGCGTTCCTGGGTGTCCGAACTCATTCAAACAGGTTCAAATGCCCGATCGGTAAACCGCAAGTTGAGCGCATTGCGCACCTTTTACCACTGGCGCATTGCTGCGGATCCGACCTGTTCGAATCCTGCGCTGGGGGTCCCTCTTTTGCGAACGCCAAGTAGAATTGTGCGCGCACTGTCGGCTCCTGAGGTTGAGGCGCTGCTCGACCCAAGTGCATTTGCAGACGATGCGGTGGGTCGCCGCGATCAATTTCTATTGCTGACTTTGTACGCCACGGGCCTTCGCCGCTCGGAACTTCTACAGCTCACCTACAGTCAGGTGCACGGAACCACGCTCCGCGTCGTGGGCAAGGGCAATAAAGAACGCGAGCTACCACTTATCCCCGAATGGACCCAGGTCCTGTCCCGCCACCGCGCCGAGTGGGAGCCCATTAGCGACCTCGTTTTTTGTACGCCAAAAGGCAAAAAGTTGGATCCCCGTAGTGTGTATTCCGTGGTAAAGTTGTACCTTCAAAGAGCAAGCTCGGCGGATAGCTTAGGTCCTCATGCCCTTCGGCACACCTTTGCCACCCACTTGCTTGACATGGGTGCGGATCTTACGGTGATTCGCGAGCTTCTTGGGCACGCGAA
>JBDLUG010000007.1:0-20196 GCA_039805405.1 Bacteroidota bacterium | reverse complement strand
CTGGCCGGAACCCCCCAAATGCTGATCACCAGCTTGGACTACAGCAGCTACCAAGGCCGCATGGCCATTGGCCGCCTGCACCGCGGTAGCCTCAAAGAGGGCGCCAACGTATCGGTGGTCAAGCGCGACGGCAGCATCACCAAAGCCAAAATCAAGGAGCTCTTCACCTTTGAAGGCCTTGGAAAGGCAAAAGTTTCAGAGGTCCATGCGGGCGAACTGTGCGCCGTTGCCGGAATCGAAGGTTTTGAAATTGGCGACAGCATCGCCGACGCCGAGAAGCCCGAGGGACTTCCCACGATCGCCATCGACGAGCCGACGCTGAGCATGCTGTTCATGATCAACGACTCTCCGTTCTTTGGTCGCGAGGGCAAGTTTGTCACCAGCCGCCACATCAAAGACCGCCTCGAGAAGGAACTTGAAAAAAACCTCGCTCTGCGCGTGGTTCCCGGCGCCACCGCCGACTCGTTCTACGTCTACGGACGTGGCGTACTCCACCTTTCGATCCTCATCGAGACGATGCGCCGCGAGGGCTACGAGCTTCAGATTGGCCAGCCCACCGTCATCACCAAAGAGATCGACGGCGTGAAGTGCGAACCCATCGAGGAACTCATCATCGACCTTCCCGAGGCGAACAGCGGAACCGCCGTCGAAATGGCGTCGCTTCGCAAAGGCGAAATGACCAACATGACGCCCAAGGGCGACCGCATGGTCATCACGTTCAATATTCCGTCGCGCGGAATCATCGGCATGCGTTCGGCGCTGCTCACCGCCACCGCGGGCGAGGCCATCATGAACCACCGATTCACCGGCTTTGAGCCGATGCGTGGCGAAATTCCGCGCCGTATGAACGGATCGCTGGTCAGCATGGAACAGGGTACCGCGTTTGCGTACTCGATCGACCGCCTGCAGGACCGCGGAATTTTCTTCATCGAGCCCGGCGAAGAAATCTACAAGTCGCAAATCGTGGGCGAGCATACGCGCGGCAACGACCTCGAGGTCAACCTGACCAAGGGCAAGAAGCTGACCAACATGCGCGCTTCGGGCAACGACGAAAAGATGCGCATTGCTCCGGCCAAGGTGCTTCGCCTTGAAGAGGCTCTTGAATACGTGCAAACCGGCGAATTCGTCGAGATCACGCCCAAGAGCATCCGCCTGCGCAAGCGCTAAGCCCGTATGGGCTTAAGGCCCTATCTTGCCGTCATGAACGAGTTCATACAGCACTGGATCCACGAATTCAGCTTGCCGCTGCAAAACCCTGTGCTGGTTTTCTCGGTGATCCTGTTGGTAATCCTACTCGCTCCTATTTTACTCCGTGGCTTGCGCTTGCCCGGAATTTTTGGACTGATTCTTTCTGGTGTGCTCATTGGTCCGCACGGGTTTCACGTGCTGGAACAGAACTCGGCCGTACAGCTGTTCTCGACTATCGGACTGCTGTACATCATGTTCATCGCCGGTCTTGAACTCGACCTTGCTGACTTTAAAGCCCACCGAAACCGGAGTTTGGTGTTCGGTTTTTTTACGTTTGCCATCCCTATCGCGGTGGGTTACCCCGTGTGCTCAATGTTTCTGGGCTACGACCCGGTTGCTAGCTTATTGATTTCTAGCATGTTTGCAACCCATACGCTCATGGCTTACCCCATCGTGAGCCGATTGGGCATTTCTCGCAACCAGGCAGTGGCCGTCGCGGTCGGCGGGACCATTTTGACAGACACCGCCGTCCTTATCATTTTGGCCGTCGTAGTGGGCATGAACCAGGGGGCGCTTGACCAGAGCTTCTGGATTAAGCTCGGCGTATCCTTGGCCATTTTTTCGGCCATAATTTTTGGACTGATTCCGCATTTTGCCCGATGGTTCTTTCGCAAGTTGGAAAGCGAGAAGCACGCCCACTACATATTTGTGCTTGCCATTGTGTTTTTTGCTGCATTCTTGGCCGAAGTTGCCGGCGTAGAACCCATCATTGGTGCTTTTGCGGCCGGACTGGCTCTGAATCCGCTCATCCCGCACACGAGCGCCTTGATGAACCGCATCGAGTTTATGGGCAACGCCCTCTTCATTCCGTTCTTCTTGATTTCGGTCGGAATGATTGTCGACCTTTCGGTCATATTCGAGGGGGTGGACGCGTGGGTTATTGCCCTGACCCTCACGGCTGTTGCTTTGGTGAGCAAGTGGCTGGCCGCGGCCGTCACACAGTTAGTCTTTCGATTCAGCGGAGCTCAGCGCCAGCTCCTTTTTGGATTGAGTTCCGCACATGCCGCAGCAACCATTGCGGTCATCATGGTCGGCTTTAACGAGGGCATTTTAGATGAAGCTGTTCTTAATGGGACGATTATTCTCATCTTGATTACAAGCCTTGCGTCCACATTGGCCACGGAACGCGCCGGAAAGAAAATTGTTAAAGAAGGGACCGACGCGCCGACAAACTCGACGCACGAAGCTCCGCACGTCCTCGTGCCGAATATCCGCAGCGACCGAACTCCGGCTCTTTTAGAGTTGGCGATGGCGATGCGCACCTCCTCAAAGTCCAAGCCCATTACGGTACTCTCCATTGTTCCGAACGACGAACAGGCAGAAGGGGCTATGGCCCAAGCCCACGAACACCTCAGAGGATTGGTGCGCCAAGGGGCAGCAGCTGAAATCCCGGTGCAGCCTCACGTTACCTTGGACTTTAACATTTCGAGTGGCGTAGCGCGCACAAGCCGCGAGCTTCAGGCCACCACGGTCGTCCTTGATTGGATTATTAAGCCCAGTTTGGTCAATAGCCTGCTGGGCGAATCGGTGTCCAGCATCGTAGAAAAAATCGACCGAAACGTCTTTTTGTGCCGCCTCATCGAGCCGCTTGTCACCGTGAAGCGCATGGTCCTACTTTGCCCTCCCCTTTCGGAGCGCGAAAACGGTTTTGAAGGGTGGTTGCACGCCATGGCCAACCTTGCGCGGCAGCAAAACCTTGAGTTTCTTGTAGTCGCAAATACGGCGAGCTACGTAGCCATTTCGTCCACCCTTAAGTCGCAGAAAGTTTCGATTTCGGGTAACCATGAATCTTTTGACGACTGGGATGATTTGCTCGTTGCCACCCGCCTAATACGTCTGGGTGACATGGTAGTGGTTGCGAGCGGACGCCTGGGATCACCATCCTACGCTCCCTACATGGAAGCCCTACCGGGTAAACTGAGCAAGTACTTGGAACATCAAAACTTGATCGTAGTCTATCCAAAGCCCTTTGGCACGTTGACCGGCAACGACCACGGAGACCTCATGCAGGGGTCGCCGCTTACCAAAGGATTCGAGACCATAGAGCAGCTCGGAAAGGGCTTATTTGGATCTGCGAAAGCCTGATAATCAGAACTCAGTCCACCCAGTCGGCGACGAATAGGTTGGTCGCGCGGGTTCCGCCGTTGTTGCGGTTGCTGCCAAAAACAAGCTTGGTGCCGTCGGGCGAAAACATCGGGAACGAATCAAACGCTGTATCGTAGGTGACCTGCTCGAGGCCCGTGCCGTCGAGGTTGACCATGAACAAGTTGAACGGGAACCCCATCGGCGAAGCGTGGTTGCTGCTGAACAGGATTTTTGTGCCGTCGGGCGTAAAAAACGGTGCCCAATTGGCGTTGCCCAGGTCGGTGACTTGCCGCATTTCGCTCCCGTCGACGCGGGCCACGTAGAGTTCCATGTCGGTCGGTTCGACCAGGTGCTCGGCCAAGAGGCTCGTGTACTTGGCCACTGCCTCAGGAGTCCGAGGGCGCGAAGCACGCCACACCAGCCACTCGCCGTCGGGGCTAAAGAAGGCTCCGCCGTCGTAGCCCAGCGCAAAGGTCACCTGGCGCACGTCGCTTCCGTCGAGCTTCATCGTGTAGAGTTCGAGGTCGCCGCTGCGGTCGCTCGTAAACACAATGCGGTCACCTTTGGGTGAAACCGTGGCTTCGGCGTCGTAGCCTGGCTCGTCCGTCAGCTGGCGCGTAATCCGGCCCTCGAGGTCGGCCACAAACACATCAAACGTTTCGTAGATGGGCCACACGTAGCGGCCGTGGGTGCGCTCGGGCTCCGGAGGGCAGGCCTCACCCCCAAGGTGGGTCGACGCGTACAGGATTTCGCGGTCGCCCGGCATAAAGTAAGCGCACGTGGTGCGACCCAATCCAGTGCTTAGCATTTTTGGGGTGGCCTCGACCCGGCCGGGGTCTGCATACAGGTAAATCTGGTCGCATTGGGCGGCCCAATCGGGGTTGTTGGACTGAAAGACCAAGCTCTTGCTGTCAAACGACCAGTAGGCCTCGGCGTTGTCGGCGCCAAAGGTCAGCTGGCGCACGTTTTTGAGGTGCTTCTCACCCGTGTAGGTGAGTTTTTCGGGGTTCCATGTGCGCGGATTCTCGGTCTTGATGGTTTGTGCGTGGGCCTGGGGTAGGACGACCAAAAGGGTCATCGCGGCGCCGAACAGGGTATGCTTCTTCATAACTCAGGGGTACTTTAGCGGGCACAAACGTAGTACCAGCCGCCGCATGAAAACCTTCAATACCCCAATCCGAAGCCTGTTTGCCCTGCTAATGCCCTTAGCCTTGCTGGGGCAGTCGCCCGAGGCCGACCCAAAGGTCGCGAAGCGGCTCCGCGCCGACGTGTACACCCTGGCCGACGACGCGATGGAGGGCCGCAAAGTCGGAACCCGCGGCGAGCAAATGGCCGCCGACTACCTCACGGGGCGCATGGCGAAGCTCAAGTTGGTGCCCCATGAACTTGCTCCGGCCTTTCGCAGCACCTTCACCGCGCAGCCCAAAGTGCACGGCGTGGCCCACGGCGCACCTGTGACCGGAACCAACGTGCTCGGCGTCGTGCGCGGCCGCCGACCCGAACTCGCCCCGCTCGTCATCGGGGCCCACTACGACCACTGGGGCTGGGGCGGCGAGGGAAGCCTTTACCGCGGCAAGGATTCCGCCATCCACAACGGCGCCGACGACAACGCCAGCGGGGTGGCCGCCGTGCTCGAGTTGGCCTACCGACTGCAGCGCGCCAAGCCCGAGCGCAGCGTCATCGTCGTGGCCTTTTCGGGCGAAGAGCAGGGCCTTTGGGGATCAAACGACCTCGCCAAAAAGCTGGCCGCACTGCCGGTCAAGCCCGCCGCCATGGTCAATATGGACATGGTGGGTCGCCTGGGCGCCACCCGCCAACTGGCGCTCTATGGGGTCGGAACCTCGCCCGCCTGGCCCGAAGCCCTCGCGGCGGCAGGTGCCAGCGAGAAGTTCCGCCTGAAAATCGACTCGAGCGGCGTGGGCCCCTCGGACCACACCTCGTTTTACCTGACCGACGTACCCGTGCTGCACCTGTTCACCGGGCAGCATGCCGACTACCACCAGCCCAGCGACGACGCCGACAAAATCAACTTCAACGGCCTCGCCGAGGTGGTGGACCTGGTCGAAACCGTGCTGCGCCAGCTGGACGGCCGCACCGAGGTTCCGTTCACCAAAACCAAGAGCAGCGCTAGCGACACCCCGCGATTCAAGGTGACGCTCGGTGTCGTGCCCGACTACCTCTACGACGGCCAGGGAATGCGCATTGACGGCACCACCGACGGCAAGCCCGCGGCCCGCGCAGGTCTGCAGCGCGGCGATGTGGTGGTGGCCCTTGGCGAGCACCCCGTGGCCGGCATGACGGGCTACATGGAGGCCCTGTCAAAGTTTGACACCGGCCAAGAAACCACGGTGACGGTGCTGCGCGACGGCGCACGGCTGACGCTTCCGCTGAAGTTTTGATGAGCAACTAGTAGCTAGGTACTGGTTCTCTGCAACCCCCGTCACAAAGCACCTCGCCGCTTTGGGGTACTTTGCCCTTATGAACCGCACCGCTACCCTCTTCCTGGCGCTCGCCGCAACCGTTGCCGCGTCAGCCCAAAACTGGTTTCCGTATTCTGTGGAACTTCAGCCGGTGAGCATCAGTGGCCTGCCGGGCCTCCACTCTTTTGCCCACGGCCAAATCCAAGGCGAGTGGGTCATTTTGGGTGGGCGCGCCGACGGAATTCATGCGCGCCAACCGTTTGCGGCGTTTCCCGCGGCACAAAACAATTCCAACGTGTACGTGGTCAATCCGGCCAGCGGCCAGGTGTGGTCTGCGCCCCTGACGTCGCTCGCGACGGCCCTTCAGGAACAGCTTCGGTCAACCAACCCCAACTTCACCCAGCGCGGCGACAGCCTCTACGTGCTCGGCGGCTACGCCTATTCCGCCACCGCGGGGGCCCACAAAACCTACGACGGCCTAGTGGCCATCGACCTGAGCGGCCTCGCGACCGCAGTCAAGAACGGAACCTCACTCGCCCCCCACATCGAGGCAATCAACCACCCCCGCTTTGCGGTCACGGGCGGACACTTAGCCCTACTCGGCGACCGCTTTTACCTGGTGGGCGGCCACCGCTTTGACGGCAGCTACAACCCCCACGGCCCGACGCACGGTCCGGGCTTTAGCCAGGCCTACACCAACGCCGTGCGCAGCTTTGAACTGCAGCGCCCCAACGGACAGCTGACGGTGGTCAACTACGACTCGATTGTGGATCCCGTGCACCTGCACCGCCGCGACTACAACCTCATGCCCCAGATCTACGCGAACGGCCAGCCGGGCTTCATGATTTCGTCGGGCGTCTTTCAGCCGACCATTGACTTGCCGTTTCTCTACCCCGTCGAGGTGACGGCGGGCGGAATCGCTCCGCGCACCGACTTCAGCCAGTACCTCAGCCACTACCACAGTGCTTCGACTACCCTGTACGACGCAGCAACCGAGCGCAACCTCAACCTCTTTTTTGGCGGAATCTCTCAGTACCACTACGTCAACGGCGTCCTAACCGACGACCAGAACGTGCCTTTTGTTTCGACGATTTCGGCCGTGGTCCGGGATTCCGACCAAAGCCTGCACGAAGTCGTGCTGCCCGTGAGCATGCCGGGACTTCAGGGCGCCTCGTCTGAATTTTTGGCGAACCCCGCAGTGCCGCACAGCGCCCACGAGGTGCAGCTGCTTCCGGCCGCCTTCGACAGCCTCGTGCTGGGCCACATTGTGGGCGGAATCACTTCTCAGGCCGAAAACCCCTTCACCAACAACGCCGTAGCCTCAACGGCCGCCGCGACCACCGTGTACCGCGTCGTCCTCAAGCCCGGCAACGGCATCGGTGTCAGCGAGGTTCCTGCAACCCAGCCCTTCACCTTCACCGTCGTGGGCCAGGGCGCCAACGCCGTGCTTCAACTGCCCGTCGGACAGCCCGAAACGGGCCTGGACGTGTGGATGTACGACGCATCAGGTCGCGTGCTCTGGTCCCAAACCGTCTACGAACTGCCCCGCGACGGACGCCTTGAGCTTCCCCGTCCCGCCCGCGGAACCGTGTTTGTCGTCGCCAGCTGGGACGGCCTGTACCACAGCGAAAAAGTGGTGCTTTAGCGAGGTTTGCTGTTTGCCCTTCGCGCCTGCGGCGCTCGGACTAGGGCTGCTTCGCAGCTAGGGCGCTTCGCGCTGGAGCGCCTGCGGCGCGAAGGCGGTTGCTAGTTTCTTGTTTCTAGTACAAGCGAAGCCACGAAGCGCGGCAAGGCGTTCGGTTATAACCGGATTTTACTTTTTCTCACAACGGCTCAAAGTATCTATGTAGCTGATTAACTGTATATTAACAAATTTCGCCACCGTGGCTCAAGCGCGGAGCGCCGAAGGCGCGGAGCGCAAAAAGCTAACGAGCCAACCTCGCCAACGAGCCAACCTCGCTAATGTGCCTGCAACCAAGTCCGCCCCACGCCCGTTTCGGCCACCAAGGGGACTTTGAGCGTGAACGCCGCCTCCATCTCGGCCTTGACCACCTCGCGCAGCGCCTCAACCTCTGAGGAGTAGGCATCAAACACGAGCTCGTCGTGCACCTGCAAAATCATGGGGCTGGCGAATCCGTCGCGCTTCAATCGGTCGTGAATGCGGATCATCGCCAACTTGACAATGTCGGCTGCCGTACCCTGGATGGGGGCGTTGATGGCGTTGCGCTCGGAATGGCCCCTAACCGCCTGGTTGCGCGAATCAATGTCGCGCAGGTAGCGGCGTCGGCCCAGCAACGTCTCGACGTAGCCATTGGTGCGGGCGGCCGCGACTTGGTCGTCGATGTACTTTTTGATTCCGGGATACGTAGCAAAGTACTGCTCGATCACCTCTTTGGCTTCGGTGCGCGACAAGCTGCTTTGCTGGCTGAGGCCAAAGGCCGAAACGCCATAAATAATGCCGAAGTTTACCGTTTTGGCTTGCGAACGCTGCTCGCGCGTGACGTCGCCCAGCGGAACCCCAAACACCTTTGACGCCGTGGCTGCGTGGATGTCTTCTCCGCTCAAAAATGCGCCGATCATGCCCGCATCTCCGCTCATGGAAGCGATTACGCGCAGCTCGATCTGCGAATAGTCGGCGCTGAGCAGCACCCGGTCGTCGCCGCCCGCCACAAAAAGGTCGCGAACCCGCTGTCCGCGCTCGGTGCGAATCGGAATATTCTGCAGGTTCGGATTCGTCGACGACAACCGCCCTGTGGCCGCCACCGCCTGGTTAAACGTGGTGTGGATGCGTCCGGTGCGCGGATTCACCAGCTCCGGAAGCGCGTCCACGTAAGTGCTCTTTAGCTTACCCACCTGCCTCCATTCCAGGAGCTTGTCGACAATCGGGTGCTCCTTGCGAAAATTCTCGAGCACCTCTTCGCCCGTGGCGTACTGGCCCGTCTTGGTCTTTTTGGCCTTGGGGTCAAGCTTCAGGCGGTCAAACAGCACCTCGCCGAGCTGCTTGGGCGAACCGAGGTTAAAATCCACTCCGGCGAGTTCGCGCACTTCGGCTTCGAGTCGGGCGGAATCTTCGCCCAACTCCACCGAATAGCGGGCCAGGCCCTCGAGGTCCACGGCCATTCCGGCGCGTTCCATGTCGGCCAGCACGGGGACGAGCGGAGCCTCCATGCCGTGCAGCACACCTTCAAGCCCCGCCTCGGCCAACTTGGGCTTAAACGTTTCATGCAGCTGCCACGTGACGTCGGCATCTTCGGCTGCGTACTCGGCCACCTCAGTAGCGGGCACGTCGCGCATGCTTTTTTGGTTCTTGCCCTTCGGGCCAATCAAGGCTTCGATCGAAATCGGAGTGTAGCCCAGGTAGTTCTGTGCGAGCGCGTCCATTCCGTGGCGCTGGTCGGGCTCAATGAGGTAGTGCGCCAGCATCGTGTCGCGCAGCGTTCCGGTCAGGCGGATCCCATAGTTCGCAAGGATTTGGTAGTCGTACTTAAGGTTGTGGCCGATCCAGGTCACGGCGGAATCTTCCCAGCGCGGGCGGAACAGCTCCAGCCAAGTCTGAGCCTCGGCCCGATCCGCCGGAAGCGCCACGTAGTAGGCCGTGTGGGCCTCCCAGCTCAGCGAGAATCCGACCATTTCAGCCTCAAGGGCATCGAGCCCGGTGGTTTCGGTGTCAAAAGCCAACTCGGTCAGCCCGTCGAGCGAACGCACTAGGGCCTTGGCCGCCTCCATCGTGTCGATCAACGTGTAGGCGTGGGGCTGGGTCGCTGCGGAACCTCCCGGCGCCGGGGTCGCTACCTCGGCGGAATCGCCTCCGCCGCCAAACAAGTCCATTTGGCCGGCGTCGCCCGCGGTGGGCTTGGCGGCTGACCGGGCCTCAGCGGGCTTGGATTCGGCCGGAGCCGCAGCCGCAGCCGCCGGCAGCAACCGCCGGGCGAGCGAGCGGATTTCGAGCTCTTCGAGCAGGGCGCGCAGCGCCTCTTCGTCGGCCGGCTCGCGCACGAGGTCGGCCTCGTCCAGCTCGATGGGTGCGTCGGTCAAAATCGTCGCCAAAACCCGCGACAAACGGGCCATTTCGGCGTGTTCGCGCACGCGTTCGCCCAACTTTCCGGTGATCTGGTCGCCGTGGGCGAGCACGTTCTCGAGGGTTCCGTACTCGGCAAGCAACTTGGCGGCTGTCTTCTCGCCGACGCCCGCAATACCGGGAATGTTGTCGACCGCGTCGCCCATCAGTCCGAGGATGTCAATGACTTGCTCGACGCGCTCGATGCCCCACTTTTCGCAGACCTCGGCGGGGCCCCACACCTCTGCGGGCTCGCCGCCCCGGGCGGGCTTGTACATTTTCACGCGGTCCGTCACCAGCTGGCCAAAATCCTTGTCGGGCGTCATCATGAATACCTCAAAACCGGCAGACTCCGCCTTGTGGGCTAGGGTTCCGATGACGTCGTCGGCCTCATAGCCCGGCACGCCCAGCGCCGGAATCCGCATCGCCCCCAGCAATTTTTGGATGTAGGGCACAGCCACCTTGATGCCCTCAGGCGTCTCGTCGCGGTTCGCCTTGTATTCAGAAAAAAGTTGCTCGCGCACTTCGGATCCGCCAATGTCGAACACCACCGCGAGGTGCGACGGCTTCTCTTTCTCGATCACATCGAGCAGGGCCAGCAAAAACCCGTAGACCGCTGACGTGTCCAAGCCTTTGCTCGTGACGCGGGGGTTCCGCGCAAAGGCAAAATAGGCGCGAAAGATCAGGGCGTATGCGTCGAGCAGAAAGAGCTTTTTCATGGAATATCCGGGTAAGAGTGCCGAATCCGAAAGGTACGAAGTCCGCCCAACCGTAGTCCGTCCCCAAGGCCTACTTTTGCGCTATGCCCTATGCTCTGGTCGTCATTCCCACCTACAAGGAGCGCGAAAACATCGAGGCCATCCTCGAAGCTGTAGTCGCGCTGCCGCAAGGCTTTGACGTGCTCATCGTCGACGACAGTTCGCCCGACGGCACCGCCGACCTGGTGCGCAAAACGCAAAAAAAGCATCCGGGGCGCATTCACCTCAACGAGCGCAAGGGCAAGTTGGGCCTCGGAACCGCCTACATCCACGGATTTAAGTGGGCCCTGAAGCACGACTACCAGTATGTCTTTGAAATGGATGCGGACTTTTCGCACGACCCCAAAGACCTGCCGCGCCTGCTCGAGGCCTGTGAAGTGTACGGGGCCGACCTGGCCATCGGGTCGCGCTACAGCAACGGGGTCAACGTGGTCAACTGGCCTATGAGCCGGGTGCTACTCAGTTTTTTTGCGTCGAAGTACGTGCGATTCATCACCGGAATGCCCATTCACGACACGACGGCGGGCTTTAAATGCTACCGCCGCGCCGTACTCGAGGCCATCGATTTTGAGAAAATTCGCTTTGTCGGCTATGCCTTTCAGATCGAAATGAAGTTCCGCGCATGGCGTAAGGGATTCAACCTCGCCGAGGTAGCCGTGATCTTCACCGACCGCAAGGCGGGGCAGAGCAAAATGTCGCGCGGAATCATTCGCGAAGCGGTCTTCGGGGTACTTTTGCTGAAGCTATCGAGCCTCTTTGGCCGGTAGTACTTCGCAATGTCCGACACCATACCAACTTACCTCATCAAGAACGCGCGCCTGGTCAACGAGGGGCGCACCTACGAAGCCGACGTGCTGCTTTCGGGCGGACGCATCGAGCGAATCGACGGCAGCATTTCGCCCAAAAACAACAGCATTCAGATCATTGACGGCGGGGGCAAGTTCCTGATTCCTGGCGTGATCGACACCCAGGTGCACTTTCGCGAGCCCGGACTGACCCACAAGGCCGACCTGACGACCGAGTCAATGGCGGCGGTCGCCGGAGGCGTCACCTCGTACATCGAGCAACCCAATACGGTTCCGGCCGCAACCACCCTCGATCTGCTGGAGGCCAAGTTTGCCCGCGCCGCCGAGGTTTCGTGGGCCAACTACAGCTTTAGCCTCGGGGCCTCCAACACCAACCTCGAAGAGCTCAAGCGGGCCTCGAAGCGCGACGTGGCGGCCATCAAGATGTTCCTCGGGTCAAGCACCGGCGACCTTTTGGTTGACGATCCCGCCGCCGTCGAGCGCATCTTTCGCGAAGTCGACCACCAGCTCATCGCCCACTGCGAGGACGAGCCCACCATGCGCGCCAACCTCGAGCGCCTCATCGAAGAGCGCGGAGGGCGCGAACACCTCACCGCAGCCGACCACCCGCTGATCCGCAGCGAAGAGGCCTGCTACCTATCCTCATCGCGCGCCGTGGCCCTTGCCCGCGAAACCGGAGCCCACTTTCACGTCTACCATGTGTCCACCGGCAAAGAACTCGACCTCTTTGACGGAGACCTACCGCTTGCCGAGAAAAAAATCACCGCGGAGGCCTGCGTACACCACCTGTGGTTCAGCGACGCCGACTATGCCGAGCTGGGCAACCGCATCAAGTGGAACCCCGCCATCAAGACCGTAGCCGACCGCGACGCCCTGCGCGCCGCCCTGCTCGACGGCCGCATCGATGTGGTCGCCACCGACCACGCGCCGCACACCCTTGACGAGAAAAACCAACGCTACGCCGACGCTCCAAGTGGCGGACCTTTGATTCAAAACAGCCTGCCCGCCATGCTCGAGTTGGCTCGCCGCCTCGACATCGACTACGCCCGCATCATCGAACTGATGTGCCACCAGCCCGCCCAACTCTTTGGTATTCAAGAGCGCGGATTCCTGCGCGAAGGCTACCACGCCGATGTGGTGCTCGTCGACCCGCACCGCCCCTACACGGTTCAGGCCGCAGACATGTTCAGCAAGTGCGGCTGGTCGCCCTTTGAGGGCCGTACGTTTGCCGCCCGCGTCAACCAAACCTGGGTCAACGGAAGCGTCGTGTACCGCGACGGAAAGCACCGCAACGCCCCTGCTGGCCAACGACTTATCTTTGACCGCGGATGGTAGTACGCACGCTCATCGGACTCGCCCTTGCCCTCAGCCTCGTTGGCTGTGGCAACGTGGCTGAACCGGTGGCACCGCGCTCCAAGCCTTCGGATCTGATTCCGGACGTCGAATTCACCCAACTTTTGCTCGAAATGCACGTCATTGAGGGAGCCCGCGGCGGCGAACACCTCATGGGCGACAGCATCCCGGTCTGGGAGGTCTATGGCGGAACCTTTGCCCGCTTTGGATACAGCGCCGACCAAGTCGCGCGCAGCTACGCGTACTACCACGCTGACCCCAAGGGAATGGTGGCCCGCTACGAGGTTATTATGGACAGCCTTCGGGCCCGTACCCACCAACTCAGCCGTCCCCTCGAGCCGTGAGCCAACTCCCGTACGTGCACCCTGAGTTCGAGCGCATTGCCCTCGCACTCTTTCGCTACCAAGCGATCCACAACCCCGTCTATGCCGAATGGGTCCGCTTGCAAGGCTTCGACACCGCCCGCATCGAGGCGGTACGCTCGCTGGACGAGGTTCCGTTTTTGCCCATCGAAGCGTTTAAAACGCGTGAGGTGCGCACCGGAACCTGGGAACCCGAAGCCACCTTCACCTCTTCGGGAACCACCGGCCAAACCCCCTCTCGCCACGACGTGGCCCGCCTGGAGGCCTACCTGCGCAACACCGAGGCGGGCTTCGCCTACTTCTACGGCCCGCCCAGCAACTACGCCTGGCTCTGCCTGCTTCCGAGCTACCTCGAGCGCGAAGGATCGTCCCTCGTGGCCATGGCCCAGCACTTTGTGCAGCAATCGCCCGCCGGCGAGAGTGGATTTTTTCTCAAGGGCCTGGACGAACTGCGGTTCCGACTCGAGACCCTCGAGGCCAACGGCGTACCCACCGTGATTTTGGGCGTCACCTTTGCGCTGCTCGACTGGGCTGAGTCGCTGAGCAAGCCCATGCCGCTGAAGCACGCCATCATCATGGAAACCGGCGGAATGAAGGGCCGTCGCGTCGAACCCAGCCGCTCCGAAGTGCACCAAACGCTTAAAAACGCGTTTGGGCTAAGCCAGATCCACAGTGAGTACGGAATGACCGAGCTGCTTTCGCAGGCCTACTCCCAAGGCGAGGGCCGCTTTCGCTGCCCGCCCAGTATGAGCGTGGTTCCGCGCGACCTCGAGGCGCCGCGGCTGCAGGCTGCGCTTGAATCGCGCTGCGGAATCAACATCGTCGACCTCGCCAACGCCGATTCGTGCGCCTTTATCGCGACCGAAGATGCTGGCCGAGTTTTTGCCGACGGTAGCTTTGAAGTCCTCGGACGCCTCGAAGGTGCCGAACTTCGCGGATGCAGTTTAATGGCCCTATGATGAAGCACCTCCTCTTTTTTGCCCTTCTTGCGGCCGCGTTCAGCGGTTCCGCACAACGGATTCACGGCTACGCCAAGGCCAAAATCGCCGGCCAAGAGGCCTTTCAGCTCAACGACTCGACCGAAGTCTTCGCCGAGCGTACCGAGCGCGGATTTACCGTTCGCAAGCGGGTATGGGTGGCCAATGCTTCGCTGTCGGGCGGTGTAATTATGCCCGGATCTTCGCTCTACAACGAGCGCGGAGAGGTCATTGGCCAAACGCTGGGCGCCGACGTTCCCCTAGCGGGCGCGCAGCCGGCCACCGAGCGCAAGCTGCGCAAGTACCAGGTGGGAATCGTTGAAGGCGAAGTCCGCGCCACCCACCTTCACGCCGGTTCGTGGCCCGAAGAGGCCCTCGCCGAACTGCTCAACGCCAAACGCAGCCGTCCGTTTTGGGAGGACGCCCAAGTGTTTTTCAAGGACTACGGATTTGCCGAAATTGGGGCCAACGACCTGCCCGAATCGCTGGCCGAGGGCGGCTACAAAGCCTTTGTTCTGATGCGCCGCGACGCCAGCAACCAGGCCAATCCGCGCTTTCGCATCATTGTGGTCACCCGAGGCGAATCCGCCGTGCAGAGCATCATACTCGAGGGTGGCCCGATCGAGCTCCCCAAGTTCAAGCTGACTGAGACTGCCAGCTACGGCACCCTCATGCACGCCCAAAAGCCTACCCCGGCCTACAAAGAGGCGCTCGAGGAGCTTGCGTACCGCAACATTCCGATGACAAGCAACTAGTTACTAGTAACTGGTTACTCGTTGCTTGCAACGACCAGTGCGTAGTTGCGCTTGCCCTTCTGCACCACGAGGTAGCGTCCGGCGATCAGGTCGTCGGCCGTGACGGTTTGGTCGGGCTCGGCGCGGTGCTTGTTGAGCGACACTCCGCCGGCAGCGAGCAGTTTTTTGGCCTCGCCGCGCGAAGGAAAGAGGGTCGCGTCTGGGGCAATCACGTCGAGGATTCCGAGTCCGCCGGCGAGGGCGTCGCGCGAAATCCGCATTTGCGGAACCCCACTGAACACGTCGAGCAGGGTGGCCTCGTCGAGGGTGCGCAGCGCGTCAGCCGTGGCTCCGCCAAAGAGAATGTCGCTGGCCACCAGAGCCTGGTCGAGTGCCTGGTCGCCGTGCACGCGGGCCGTGATGTCGGCCGCCAAGGCCTTCTGAAGGGCGCGCTGGTGCGGCGCCTGGGCATGCTCGGCCTCGAGCGCCTCGATTTCTTCGCGGCCCTTGAGCGTGAAAATCCGAATGTAGTTGCCCGCGTCGGCGTCGGCAGCGTTGAGCCAAAACTGGTAAAACTGGTAGGGCGACGTGCGCTTCGGGTCCAGCCACACGTTGCCGCCCTCGGTCTTGCCGAACTTGGTGCCGTCGGCCTTCTTGATCAGCGGCGTGGTGAGCGCGAAGGCTTCGCCTCCGCCCATGCGGCGAATCAGCTCGGTTCCGGTGGTGATGTTGCCCCACTGGTCGCTTCCGCCCATTTGAAGGCGGATTCCGTGGTGCTTCCACAGGTAGTAAAAGTCGTAGCCCTGAATGAGTTGGTAGCTGAACTCCGTGAAGCTGATGCCCGATTCCTGGCGACTTTTGACGGAATCCTTGGCGAGCATGTAGTTGACGGTGATGTGCTTGCCCACGTCGCGAATGAACTCGAGGAAGCCCATCTCTTTGAACCAGTCGTAGTTGTTGACGATGCGGGCTCCGTGCGGACCGCCAAAGTCCAGAAACTTCTCGAGCTGGCCGCGCTGGCACGCGAGGTTGTGCTGCAGCGTTTCCATGTCAAGCAGCTGGCGCTCAGCCGACTTAAACGACGGATCGCCCACCATGCCGGTGGCGCCGCCCACGAGGGCGAATGGTTGGTGGCCCGCACGCTGAAAGTGCACCAGCATCATCACCTGCACGAGGTTGCCTACGCCGAGCGAATCCGCGGTAGGGTCAAAACCGATGTACGCCTTTTGCGGGCCGGAATTCAAAAATTCTTCAGTGCCCGGCATGCTGTCGTGCAGCATGCGCCGCCAGCGGAGTTCTTCTACAAACGCAGTCATGCAGCAAAGTTAGGGCGTCCCCGCCGCCGCGCTACCTTTGGTTCATGATCGTAGTGAGCGGAGCCTCGGGCATGGTGGGCAGCCAAATAGCGCTGGCATTGATTGAGGCCGGAATGGGCCCCGTCCGCGGGCTGTACCGTTCAAAGGCGTCCCTGGATTCTGCGCGCCGCAGCTGGAATTTTCAAGGCCATGGGCACCGTTGGGACGAGGTAGAATGGTTCCGCGCCGACCTCGAGGACCCGACCGACGTCGAGTCCGCCCTTGAGGGCGCCGACTACGCCGTGCACGCTGCGGCCCTCGTGTCGTTCCGAAAAAAAGACGAGCACCTTATGCTGCGCGGAACCCCCCTGCTTGCCGAGCACATGGTCAATGCCGCGTTGCACCACGGGCTCAAGGGCTTGGTCCACATTTCGTCTGTGGCGGTGCTTCAGGGTACCGAGCTGCCCCTCGACGAGTCGGCCGACCCGCAGCGCAAGGGCCTCAACGCCTATGCCCGCAGCAAGTTTGACGCCGAAATGCAGGTGCGACGGGGCGAAGTCGAAGGGCTTAATGTGCTGGTACTGAATCCCTCGGTAGTGCTCGGGCTGCCGTTTTGGGCCGACGGAAGCAGCCGTCTTCTGCGCAGCGCGGCCAAGGGCCTACCCGCCGTTCCCGGCGGAAGCACCGGCTGGGTCGACGTGCGCGACGTGGCTGCTGCGGTGGTGCACGGGCTGCGTCAACCGTCTTGGGGCGAGCGCTTTATTCTCAGCGGCAGCAACCAAGCATTTGAAACGTTTTATGGAGGCATGGCCGACCGCCTCGGGAAGCGCCGCGCGCCGGTCGTGCGGTCCCGCTGGCCCTATGAACTGGCCTGGCGCGTTCTGGCCGTGGTCGAAGCCCTCGGCGGACCGACCGCCCAGCTCACCAAAGACAGCGTCAAGGCGGCAACGAATCAAGGCGGCTACCGCAACAGCAAGGCCACCGAATGGGGGCTGAACTTCAGACCCTTTGACGCAACCCTCGACTGGATCGCTTCGGCGTGGAAGTGATTCCGTTCACCCACCTCAAGGGATGGCTGAGCGCCTCAGAGGCCGATGCCCTGCTCGCCGCACTCGAAGCGCGCCCCGACTGGACCCAAGGACGCATTCGAATGTTTGGCCGCGAGGTTCCCGAACCGCGACTCACCTTTTTTGAAGGCGATCGGGGCGTGCGCTACACTTATGCCCACCGCCCGCTTGAAGGCCACGGATGGAGCCCCGAGCTCGAAGCCCTTCGCGACCGATTCGAGCGGGAATTCGGAATTCGGAGCAACACGGTCTTGGCGAACTTGTACCGGGACGGACGCGATTCCATGGGTTGGCACCGCGACAACGAACCCGAACTCGGCCCCGACCCCCATGTGGTCAGCCTTAGTTTGGGTGCATCGCGTGATTTTGATGTGCGCCGCGACGCCGAAGGATTGACCCAGCGCTTCGCGCTGGGCCACGGCGACCTCATGCTTATGGGTACACAAAGTCAAACAAAATGGACCCACTCCATTCCAAAGCGACTAAAAATCAAAATTTTGCGCATAAATTTGACGTTTAGACAGGTAATTTGAGGACGATTTGCGCCAAAGCCGTTTTTGTGTGTTGAACCTTTAGTCCGAACTTTAAATCGTGCTTAAGATTTTACGCAACGTTCTCATTTCATGTGCTTTGGCTGTTTATTCGTGCCAAGGTCCATCCACGGATGCACCTAAGCCTTCCTCAAAGAACTTTGTGTGGTCTGACCTCTCGCGCCCTGTGAGTTTCCCTGGGCCCTTGGTCGAATCTGATTCCGTTTACGACCAAAAAAGCCTTCGCATTGTTGCTAACCTCGCCCACGCTGAATGGGACAGCATCGCGGCAGTGGCCAACGACTCCCTTTTTGTAGCTGTTGCCGAAACCCCGTACGCAGCCCAACTCGAGGGCCTGGCCCAACTCCAAGCCTGGCGAAGCTCCTTGGGAGACGTCGCCTACGAAGCCTTCAACGTTCGGGGGGTGTACAATGAAGGTTCCCAATCGCATGTGGCGTACGTGTTCAGCCGATGGAAGGCTCCCCAACTCGAGGGAAGCGATCAGTTCATCGTTTTTACCGTCGCGTGGAACCCACAAGGAAAGCTCACCGGGATCGGCATGTTCAAAACCGGATGGCCGCGCGACAACCTAAGGCCCATCAAGCCTACTCGCCGACCTGAGAAATTTCACTTTTATTCGGCGACGCGCATTGGATCTGATTCCGCTGCAGAAAAAGCGATGGATTTTACCGAAGCGATTTACCGCAACGTGCTTCGCGCACAGCAATCACTGCTCGCCGACACCGTAGAGTACCACGATGGCCAAGGCGTGTACGGAATCTACAGCCGTGCCGAAGTCCTGGACCTGCTCGACCACCGAACCAAGGATCACCAGCACAACCTGGTTCGCTACACCGCTGTCGTTCCGTGGACCATGCTTCGGTTCAACCGCGAAATGGCGGTGGTCGTGACCTACGAGGACTGGCAAAACCGCGACGGGAGCAGCGTAGTCTACTCGTTTTGCCGCCTCTACTTTTTTGACGAGCAGGGCAAAATCAACAACTTTGTGTTTACCCGCCGTCGCGTGTACCCAGTGGGTCGCTACCCGCTCGTCGAATAACTACAGGCCGAGCTCGCGCAGCAGTGCGGCGATCCGCTTGGCCGCGGTCTCTTCACTTTTGGCGGAACCAATTACGTGCAAGTGGTTGCGCTGACGCCCCGGGAGCAAGCGCTGAAACGCGACCTCGACGTCGGGATCAAACGCAAACACCTCGGCGAGGGCCTCGGGGACTGGCATTCCGTAGGTGCTCGTGTCGGGCCTCAAACTCATCTGAGCCATGCTGCCCACCCTCAGGCCGTGGGCGTCGAGGCGCGCCTTTGAAACCATGACCATGAACTCGCCTGGGCCGGCGCTGCCCAGGGCGCAGGACCAGGGCTCGCCGTCGTTGAGCTGCGCAACCAAGCGCTTGATTTTTGCAGCGCGAATCGGCTCCGATACCTCGGGCGGAACCGGCGCGTAGCGCATTCCGCCCAGCACCTCACTGACCGAAATGGTCGTTGCAAATTCCCAGCTGGAGTCCACTGGAGTTTAGATGTGCGCCATCATGTCGTCCACAAGGGCGTCGAGGTTGTAGCGCGGGTTCCAGCCCCAGTCGCGGCGCGCTTCGGCGTCGTCGATGCGCTGTGGCCAGCTGTTGGCAATTCCCTGGCGAAAGTCTGGAGCATAGTCGATCGCGAATCCTGGCATGCGCTTCGCAATGGCGGCGGCTAGTTCTGCAGGAGTAAAGTCCACGGCAGCCACGTTGTAGCTGGTCTGCACACTCAGGGATTCCTTGGGCGCCGACATAAGCTGCAGGGTGGCGCGAATGGCGTCCTCCATGTGCATCATCGGCAGGCGGGTTTCAGAATCCAAGAAGCTCGTGTAGCGTCCGTCGCGGCGGGCTGCATGAAAAATGTCGATGGCGTAGTCGGTGGTTCCGCCCCCGGGAGGCGTCTTCCACGAAATCAAGCCCGGGTAGCGCAGCGAACGCACGTCCACACCAAACTTTTGGCGGTAGTACTGGCACCACAGTTCTCCTGCGAGCTTGCTGACGCCGTACACGGTGGTCGGATCCATCACGGTGTACTGCGGTGTGCCAACTCGGGGCGTGGTCGGTCCAAAGGCAGCGATCGACGAGGGCCAAAACACGCGGTCCAGAAGGCCCTCTTTGGCCATGTCAAGCACGATAAAGAGGGTGTCCATGTTGAGGGCCCAGGCCTTGTCGGGCATTTTTTCGCCCGTGGCGCTCAGCATGGCCACAAGTTGGTAGATCTCGCGAATGCCTTCGCGCTCGACTAGGGCCCGAACGGCCGAGGCGTCGGTGGCGTCGAGGGCCACACACGGCGCCGAGAGCGCGTCGGCGCGCAGGTCCGCCGCCCACACGTTTTCTTGGCCGCGCTCTGCGCGCAGGGCCGCCACGAGTTCGGTGCCAATCTGGCCGCCGGCTCCGAGTACCAAAACCTTGTTCATGGGTCCAAAGTTAGGTTCCGAACGGGCGCGTTAGGGACTGACGAATGTCATGTTT